>CALMVM010000415.1 GCA_937873255.1 uncultured Verrucomicrobiota bacterium
ATCCAACCGCTGCCGATCATGGCCCCGACCAACCAGTCCGTCGTCGAGATCGGAAAACCCAGACTGGTAGCGAGGATGACCGTCAGCCCCGCCCCGAGCGTCACGGCAAGCAGGAAATACTCCGAGCCGACCAGCGCGTCGGGCACCAGCCCCTTGCCGGAAAACTTCTTGAGCAGCGCCTGCGCGAGAAAGATCGACGTGATGGACCCCGCGAACGTCGTCGCCGTCGCCCACGAAATCGACGCCTTGTACCCCGCCGTGCCGCTGCCGAAGATGGAGCCGACGCCTTTGAAGTTGTCGTTCGCGCCGTTCGAAAACGCCAGGAAGCAGGTGGCCAGCAGCAGGATAATGAAGATCATCGCGGGTCGGTTATAAGCAGGCACAGCGCGGAAAACCAGCGCCTTTGTAACATTTCCGTCACCATCCGCCGGAAACCCGGTCCTGGATGCCGTCAACCCGGTGCCATTGCGGAAACCTGCCAACGCCGTAACGTTGGATGATGCCCAACCGGTTCGATTCCACCCTCGCAACGCATGGGCTGCCTCTGCGTCACACCAGGACGCGCGTCTTGCAGGTCAACGTCGGCAGGCTCTGCAACCTGACGTGCGCGCACTGCCACGTCAACGCCGGCCCCAAGCGCAAGGAAATCATGACGCGCGACACCGCCGACCGCATCCTGGGTTGGTTGGAGCAAACCGACATTCCCGTGGTCGATCTGACCGGCGGCGCGCCCGAGATGGTTCCTGATTTCCGCTACTTCGTGGACCGGCTGACCTCCATGACCCCGCGCCGCCACGTCATGGACCGTTGCAACCTGACGATCCTGCTCGAACCCGCCTTCGACGGCACGGCCGAGTTCCTGGCCGAGCACCGCGTGGAGATCGTGGCGTCGATGCCCTGCTATTCGCCTGCCAACGTGGACGCCCAGCGTGGCGACGGCGTGTTCGATGCGAGCATCCGCGCGCTCCAACTCCTCAACCGCCTCGGCTACGGCCACTCTCCCGGCCTTGCTCTCAACCTCGTCTACAACCCGCTCGGCGGCGCGCTCCCCGGCCCGCAGACCGAACTGGAGGAAGACTACAAGCGCGAACTCCTCTCGCACTTCGGCATCGTCTTCAACGCGCTCTACACGATCACCAACGTGCCCGTGAGCCGTTTCGCATCCTACCTGCGCAACAACAACCAGCTCGCGCCCTACATGGACCTCTTGATGGAGTCCTTCAACCCGGCGGCGGTCAACGGCCTGATGTGCCGGGACACGATCAACGTGAGTTGGACCGGCGAGGTGTACGACTGCGACTTTAACCAGATGCTCAAGATGCAATGGCGCGACGAAGGCCGCGGCCTGTCGTTATGGGATCTCGAGCCTGCGCAGGTGGAAAACCGTGAAATTCTCACCGGCGACCATTGTTACGCCTGTACCGCCGGAGCAGGGAGCAGTTGCGGCGGGGCATTGGTATGAGAGAACTATTGATTCGGATTTCACAAACCATCGACAACCAAGATCGGACACGATGAGCATGAAGAATTCATGGCAGGTCGCCACGGCGGCTGAAGCTTTTGCTGCCGCCCAATTTGCACGTCTTGGCTGGGATGTATCGGTTCAATACGGTGCCAATCAGCCAGAATACGATCTCGTCGCTGTCGATGACGACCGAATGCTCAAAATTTCTGTCAAGGGGAGCAAGGATGGTGGTTGGGCACTGACCCACTCGTTCATTTCTGAGGCAAATTATCACGATGCCGCCGATGCATGGTTTCTCAAACATTCTCGGAAGACTCTTTTTTGCTTCGTCCAGTTCGCAGATGTCCCTGCCACCGATTTGCCGCGCATGTATTTAGCTACACCAAGCGAAATAGTCATTTGGTTAAAAGCTGCTGCTGCCGGTCGAGGAGATACTGTTTTGTATGAGGAGCATGCTTGGACTCCCCGCGCTCAAGCAGCAGGGACAATCGACCGTATTCCCGAAGCGTGGAAGTTCACTGAAAACCGGCTCGACGCGCTGGCGCGCATCATGTTGAACAGTTTGGAGAAGACGGCGGCCCCCATCCGGTCGGACACTGCGTTGATGCGGCGTAGTGCATTGATCCAGCGATTCGTCTCGGGCGAGTGGGGCGTTGAACTCTCCGGCTACGAACATGCCCGGGCAGCGGATCGTGCAGAGGCTCGCGGGCAAGCCGGACACATCTAATGGCAAGCTGCCAGATACCAGTCTCCGGGTCGATCTGACACGGGCGCGTTCGTCCCGTGCCCTCAAGGCGTTCGTGGCTTCCTACGTCGATGGCCCCGAGGTGTATTTGGCGGAACCTATTCTTTTCGAGGTGTTACGCTTTGCCAACCAAGACGAGACACGGCTGCTGCAGAAACTGTTCGCTAATTTGCCGACGCTCTCAACTCCGCCGGATCTTTGGAGCCAAGGCGTAGAGCTTGGGCAAATTTGTCGGCGGCATGGGGTGACCGCCGGTTCGCTCGATTTGCTGATCGCGGTGGTCGCCATTCATCACGACGCGGAGTTCATCACGTTCGACGCGGGGTTTGAAGGCATTTGCAACGTGTCCCCTTTGCGCTTGACCCGATTGGATCGCCCAGACCTATGAGGGGGCAAGCAGGCGCTCGATCAGCATGGCGCGGGCGGCGAGTCGCGGGCGAGAGCAAAAGGCGACTTCACGGGCGGGAACGGTGTCGAATTCGAGGTAGGCGTTGAGGTGGATGCGGCGGGGATTGCGGATGGGCGCGGCG
>CALMVM010000416.1 GCA_937873255.1 uncultured Verrucomicrobiota bacterium
GCACCGCAAGGTGCGTTACCGAGGGCTGGCCAAGAACACCGCGCAACTACACACCTGAGATTGCCCGGATAAAGTAGACAGCGGCTCGGGGTGGAGGCAGATCAACCCCATGAGCAGCGAAGCAGGCAACAACAGAACGGGCGCGAGTCATCGTCCCTACGACGAGGCGTTCAAGCGGGCAGCGGTCGCCCAGTGGCAAAGCGGGGTGCCGGCCAGCCGGGTCGCCCAAGGCCTGGGCATCACCACGGAGAGCCTGCGCACGTGGCGACGGCAGTTCGCCGGGACGCAGGCCGAGTCGGCCGCGCCGACGGCGGGCAAGCTGCCCGCCATCGCGCCGAGCGCGCAGGAACTACAGGCCGAGGTGCGCCGGCTGCGCGCCCAGCTCCAGAGTGTGACCAACCAGCGCGACATTTTAAAAAAGGCCGTCGGGATCTTCGCCGGCCCAAACGGGAGCGTTTCGCCGTGATCGAAGCCATGGAAGACGCTTACCCCGTGGCCGACCTGTGCGCGGCCTTCGACGTGTCGCGGGCGGGCTTTTACGCTTGGCGTCAACGCGGGCCGAGTGCGCGGGATCGTGCCGACGCCGGCTGCCAAGCACCACATTAATCAGCGGCTCCCTAGCGGGGTGCCGTTGTATTTTGCGATCTCAGCAGTAAACATTGCAGGACTGTCGCCACCAGTATCGAGCTTGTCCGTCCAGACAGCGAATGAGGACCAACCGTTTTCTTTCCTGTAGGCTGGCGGTCCCAGCAATTCCTCTAGCGAAGACTCCCTCGCGTCTTTGTTGATCGCATTGAGCAACTGTTCCTTCGTGAACGTGCCAGCGGCGGAAGCGTGGCGAGAAGGGGCGACTGAAGCGGTGATCCGTGTCAGTGTCACTGAGGTGCGCCGCTTCTTCGTCGCGCTGCTTTGGGGAACGGCGCGCGCGCTCATCGCCCAGGTGCTGCGCTGGAGCAACTGGCGACGCCACCACCAAAAGCCCTCGCCAAGCTCTTTCACTACAAAACAAGGAATGCTCTTGCCTATCTACAACTGTAATATTAGAGGTGGATGGTGCTCTCCGAGCGGCATTGGTTTCCTGTACGCCGCAGGCGTCTCGAGTAGATAGGCGGCTGCGCCGCGAGCACTTACCAATGCCGCTCGGAGAGCGCCATCCACCTCAATCTTTCGCACCTTCCTTGCCGTGGCCGTTGGAGGTGCCTTTGGAAAGGTCGGGCGCGGGAAAATTGCGGAGCTTGCCGCGCACGATTTCCGCGCGTAAGGCGTCGCGTTCGTCGGCGCTGAGCTTTTGCTGGCTGTTCTTTTGCAGGTGCGCGGGCTGCGTTTCCATGAACAGTTCGTCCGCCGGGAGCCGGAAAGCCGACGGGAAAAACCCGAGGTCCACGCCGAGGCGGATCAACGACAGGAAGTTGAGCGCCTCCTTGCTGTTCATCGAAAACGCGTGGCTCAAAATCCCGTACGCGCGCCCGATCTGATCGACGAGCATCGTGCGCTTTTTTTCGAGGAGCGTCTGCCGCGCCGAACGCTCGTGCTCGATGATCTGCTCAATCACCTTGCCCAGGCGATTGATGATGTCTTCCTCTTTTTCGCCGAGCGTGGTCTGGTTGGAGACTTGGAAGAGGTTGCCCATCGCCTCCGTGCCCTCGCCGTAGAGTCCGCGCACGGCGAGGCCGATCTTGTTCACGGCCTGGATGACCTTGTTGATGTTCTCGTCGAGCACGAGCGCGGGCAGGTGCAGCATCGCCGAAGCGCGCATCCCGGTGCCGACGTTGGTCGGGCAGGCGGTCAGGTAACCCAACTGCGGGCTATAGGCGAATTCGAGCGTGTCCTCCAGGGCGTTGTCGGCCTTGTTGGCGAGCTTGTAGGCGTTCTTGAGTTGGAAGCCGCAGCGGATCGCCTGCATGCGCAGGTGGTCTTCCTCGTTGATCATGATGCTCAGCGTCTGCTGGCGGTTCATGACGACGGCGCTGCCGATGCCCTTGGCGGCGTGTTCGCGGCTGATGAGGTGGCGTTCGACGAGCACCTGTTTTTCCAACGCCGAGAGGTCCTGGAGATATTCGGTGAACGCGTCGTCCATCTCGCCGAGCGACTCGACCTGGGGTTTGAGTTGTTCGAGGATGGCGATGCGGTCGGCCTTCTTGGCCCAACCGGGGAAGGGGAGATCGCGCAGGTTGCGCGCGAGGCGCACGCGGCTGCTGATAACGATGTCGTGGTGCGGACCGTCGGTGCGCATCCATTCGCCGGGGGAAGCGATGAGGCTGGAAAATTTCATGGCTGGGAAAAGACGTGGCAATGGATGGCAGGCCACACAACTTATCCTACTCCGAAACGCGTAGAATTAGTTAATTCCAGCATACAAGATAAGACGGTCGTGTAACTTGACAGAGAATTTGTTCCTGTTAGCCAACAAGAATTCGTCGAAGTGTCCGGGAGGATACTCTTCGATCTTTGCGACCGCCGAGGCCGCAAGACCCAATTTTTTCTCGTCCTCCGATTTCTCTATAAAATCGAGAAGATAAGGAATTGCTGGCTCGCCGAGTTTCATTAGAGCCCCTTTGACTGGGTAGAAGTATTTACCTTCCTCTTCTGCCTCCGCCTTCAAATCAAGGCGCTCGAACAAGGCGCTCATAGCCTCGGGCGTTTGCATTTTTGCCATCTCGAGTGCGGCCGCATAACGCGCCGACCCAGCGACGGTGGTATCGTCGAGAATCAATTTGCATGCAGCGAGTTTTTCCTCTGTAGAAAAATTGTTTGAGATGGCTTGCACCTGTCGAGCCGCCAATTGGGTTCGCAGAATACGCTTTTGTATTTCCGAATGTGATGTGGAACTTGCCTGCTGCCCCGAGCAGCGAGACAAGCTGAGCAAAAACAGCCCGGTGAAAAGCAGAAAATATCTCATTAAATCTACACAAAGAACACCTCAATTCCCCATCTGTCCCGATAGCCGCCGGATCTGGTCGCGCAGGCTGGCGGCGTTCTCGTAGTCCTCGTCGCGCACGGCCTTTTGCAGGTTGTCCTGCAAGCTTTTCATCCGCTCGGTGATCTCCTTGCGGCGGGCGAGCGCCACGGGCATCTTGCCGGTGTGGTGCGTGCCCTTGTGCATCGCTTTCAGCAGGCTGCCCAGGCTCTCGGTAAACGTCTGGTAACACTCGCTGCAACCCAGCCGCCCGGTCTTCTTGAAATCCGCCTGCGTGAACCCGCACACCGGGCACTTCGCCGCCGTGACGACCGTGGTCGTCTCGCCGCTGGATTCGCCGCTGCCGTGGGCGACGGCAGGTTTCTCGGTCTCCGTGCTCGTGCCGAGGCCGGCGAGGAGTTCGGTCAGGGCGAACCCGGTCGGATCATCGACGCCGCGATCCTTCGAGCAGGATTTGCAGAGGTTGACCTTCTGCATCTTGCCACCGACGATTTGCGTCAGGAATACCTCGGCTTCGTTTGACTGGCAAACGTCGCACTGGATGATGTTCGAGCCGGGCATCGGTGAAACTGGGTCAGTAGGGCGACGCCGCCGTCTCGACCAGACCCACTGCGGAGGTACCTTCCTCCAGGCCGGAAAGATTCGGGGGAACGGGAGCCGCTTCCTGCTCGAAAATCGGCGTTCCGGTCGTCGATGTCAAACGGCGGAAGCCATCCAGCAGGCGCGCAGTCACTTGCCCCGGCTTGCCGTCGCCGATGGGACGCGAATCCACGTTGACCACCGCGATGAGTTCGGCCCCGGTGCCCGTCAGGAAACACTCGTCGGCCACGAACACGTCGTAGCGCGTCAACTCCGTCACCACCACCGGGATGCCGAGTTCGACGGCGATGTCCAGCACCGCCCCGCGCGTGATGCCGCGCAGGCTGCCGGCGCTCACCGGCGGGGTGAACAGCGTGCCACGCTTGATGATGAAAACGTTGTCCGCCGTGCACTCCGCGATGTAGCCCTGTTCGTTGAGCATCAGGGCCTCGGCGGCGTTGGCCTGATGCGCCTCGATCTTGGCCATGATGTTGTTGAGGTAGTTCAGGCTCTTGACGGCCGGGGGCAGCGCCGCTTGGCTCATGCGCCGCGTCGCGCAGGTGATGATGTCGAGCCCCTTTTTATAAAGCTCGTCCGAATACAGCTTGATCGTGGCGGCGATGATGATGACCGACGCTTTCGGACACAGGCGCGGGTTGATGCCAAGATCGCCCACGCCGCGCGTGACAACGAGGCGCACGTAGCCGTCGCGCAGGTTGTTGGCGCGGATCGTGGCGAGCAGGTCGGCGGTCATTTGCTCCTTGCCGACCGGGATTTCCAGACAGATCACGCGCGCCGAATCGTACAGGCGGTCGATGTGCTCCTCCAGCTTGAACACCCGGCCGTTGTACATGCGGATACCCTCGAACACGCCGTCGCCGTAGAGCAGGCCGTGGTCGAAAACGGAGATTTTGGCGTCAGCTTCGTCGAGGAGTTGGCCGTCAATGTGGATTTTCATAAGTCGGAACGCGGAACTCGGAACGCGGAACTCGGAAGGCAGAGAACCAGCAAAGGGGCGTCGGCCTGGAATAAAGCAGGAAATTCCCGGCTTTGCCACCGGCATTGCGTGCCCTGCCGCTGGCATTTTGCCGTCATTCCGTGTTCCCCGTTCCGCGTTCCGCGTTTTGCAGTTGTCCATCGCGCATTTCCAGCGTGCGGTCGCCGCGCGCGGCCAGGCGCAGGTCGTGGGTGACGACCAGGAGGGTCTTGCGTTTTTCGCGCACCAGGTTGATGAGCAGGTCGATGACGGCGCTGCCCGCCCGGCTGTCGAGGTTGCCGGTGGGTTCGTCGGCGAAGACCACGCTCGGGTCGTTGATGAGCGCGCGGGCGATGGCCACGCGCTGCTGTTCGCCGCCGGAGAGTTCGAGCGGCAGGTGGTGCAGGCGGTCGCCGAGGCCGACCTCGCGCAGGCTCTCGACGGCGCGCTCGCGGCGTTCGCGCCGGTTGGTGCCGCCGATCATTGCTGGCAGGAGGACGTTTTCCAGCGCGGTGAGTTCGGGCAGGAGGAAGTATCCCTGGAAGATGAATCCCATCCGCGCGTTGCGCAGCCGGGCCTGCGCGCGGCGGCCGAGGTCGTAGATCGACTGGCCCTCGAAGATCACCCGGCCGGAAGCGGGGCGTTCGAGTCCGGCGAGGATGTAGAGGAGGGTCGTCTTGCCCGCGCCGGACGCGCCGACCAGGAACGCTGCCTCGCCGGGCCGCACGTCCAGCGTGATGCCGCGCAACACGTCGAGCTTGCGCGCGCCGATGGCGAAGGACTGGCGCACGTCCACCGTGCGCAGGACGGCATCGGGGACGGTAGTGGTTGTGGCGGCGGGCTGGTCGATGGCGGCAAGTTAGAGGACCGGCGGCGGGATGCAAGGACAGCGCGCAGGCTTGCCCTGCCCGGAGGCGGGGAGTACATTCCGCAGTCATGAGCGTCGCGGAAGCTGTGGAAGAGTTGAGGGGTTCGACCGAGTTTTTGGATCAACTCGCGCACTTGAACGAAATCGCGGAGGACGAGCGGCGACGGCGCGAGCGGTTTACCGAGGAAATTGACGAAAAGACCAAGGCCGAGTTCATCAACGGACAGATCATCGTCCACTCGCCCTCGCGGCTTGCCCATCTTGACGCTCTCTCCTTCGTGTTCAATCTGCTCGGCAATTTTGTCATGCAGCGAGGTCTCGGAAAAGTGTTCACGGAAAAATGTTTCATCCGCTGTAGCCGCAACGACTACGAGCCGGACATTTGCTTTTTCACTCAGTCCAAGTGCGCCGGATGGGAGCCGAGCAAAAAGATTTTCCCGCCGCCCGATCTTATCGTCGAAATCCTCTCGCCTTCCACCGAGCGCAATGACCGCACGATCAAGCGGCAAGACTATGCCCGGCACGGCGTCGGCGAATATTGGATCGTCGATGCCGACGCCCGTTCCATCGAGCAATATCTGCTGCCGCCGGGTGCCAACGCGTACCGGCTGGAAGCCCGCCTTTCCGGCCAGGAAC
>CALMVM010000417.1:0-1671 GCA_937873255.1 uncultured Verrucomicrobiota bacterium
GATACCTCCTTTCCGTGCTTCTGCATTCTGCATTCTGCATTCTGACCTTCTGCCTCTCCGCCTGCCGCAAAGCCGAGACGCCTGTCGCGTCCGGCGACCGCGACCAGATTCTTCACCTCGGCAACAGCGCCGAGCCGCGCTCGCTCGATCCTACCATCGCCATCAGTTCCACGGAATCGCGCATCCTCGTCGCGCTCTACGAGGGCTTGGTGAATTATTCGGACGACGCCCGCCGCATCGAACCCGGCGCAGCGGAACGTTGGGAAATCTCGCCCGACGGCAAGGTCTACACTTTCCATCTGCGCTCCGGCCTGAAGTGGAGCAACGGCGACCCGCTCACCTCCGAGGACTTCCTCTACAGCTTCCGTCGTTTGCTCGAACCCGCCATCGCCGCCGAGACGGCCAACTACTTCGACCCGGTCGTGGGTGCCCTCGACTTCCGCGAGGGGCGTTCGCACGATCCGAATACGCTCGGCCTGCGCGCTCCCGATGCGCAGACCTTCGAGATCGCGCTAAAGACGCGCACCCCGTATTTCCTCGGTCTGCTCGTCAACTATCCTTTCTACCCGCTGCACCGCGCGAGCATCGAAAAACTCGACGCCCGCCTGCGGCGCGACGGCGCGTGGACCCGACCGGGGGTCATGGTGACGAACGGCCCTTTCCGGCTCAAGGAATGGCGTGTCAACGATGCGCTCGTGGTTGAAAAAAATCCCAACTACCGTGACGCCGCGCGCGTGCGGCTGAAGGAAATCGTCTTCCATCCCGTGAGCGATCTCGATACCGAGGAGCGCAATTTCCGTGGTGGTCTGCTGCACGTCACGCGCAACGTTCCGGTCGTCAAGCTCGACGACCTCCGCAAGCAGAAATCGCCGTTTCTCAAGGCCGACCCTCTGGTGTCCGTGAAGTACGCGACCTTCAACGTCACCCGGGCTCCCTTCAACGACCTGCGCGTCCGGCAGGCGTTCGCGTGGACGGCCGACCGCGTGGCGCTCGTCGAAAAAGTGATCCGCGACGGCAGCCGCGCCGCCGACAGCCTGAGCGTACCCGGAAGCGGGTCGATGAACAACGGCGAGGGCTACCGTTCGCGCACCCGCCTGGCGCTCGACCCGGAGAAGGCCCGCACGGCGTTGACGGCGGCGGGCTTCCCCGGCGGGGCGGGTTTCCCGAAAGTCGAGATGGTTTTCGTGACCGCGCACCCCGGCGAACAGGGCATGGCCGAGGCGCTCCAGGCCATGTGGCAAAAGGAACTCGGCGTCCACGTCGATCTCGTCAACCAGGAGGAAAAAGTATGGCTCGACACCTTACGCACGAAAAATTTCCAGCTTCTCATCGACGGTTGGAGCGCGACCGTGAACGACCCCGTGGACATGCTCCAGCTTTTCAAGAGTGATTCGCCCAATAACGACGCGGGCTGGGTCTATCCGTCGTACGACGCGGAGTTCGACGCCGCGGCGAACGCCCCCGACGACACCCTGCGTGAGCTGCACCTGCAAACGATGGACGCCGTACTGATCGAACAACTCCCGATGATCCCGCTGTTCTATCGCAACCAGAACTACCTCGTGCAGGCGTCCGTGCAGGGTTGGAAGGAGAACATGCTCGAATGGCATCCATTCCAGAAAGTCTTCCTGGGACCGTCGGCGTCCAACGCCGGAGGCAGCTAGTCGGGTC
>CALMVM010000417.1:1681-7920 GCA_937873255.1 uncultured Verrucomicrobiota bacterium
TTTGCTTTTCCATTGCGTTCTCGCGTGTAGAAGCGCATCTTTTCCTCACAACCATGACATTGGACGAAATCCAGCGTGAAGCCGCCGCTTTGTCGGAAGACGAGCGCCTGCGGCTGCGCGCTTTTCTCAAGCACCTGGAGCGCGTGGACAGCGATGAAAATCGAGCCAAGCTGAGCCGGTTGAACGCCGAGATCGACGCAGGCAACTATTACACCTTGGAAGATCTTGAGAAGGTGGACGCCAAACTGTCAGCCGAGGGACGCTGAGATCTGCTTCAACTCGTGCCGTCACGTGTCCGGTATCGTTTTCTGCTGACAGCGGAGGTGTTTGATCTCTATCAGACGTTGCGCTTGGCGGAACGCCGCATTTTGAAAGACGTGTGCCAGTTCCTCGCCGATCATCCCTTTTCCGAAGGGGATTATCAAGAAGTGGATGAGGACGGGAGGCCCGTGGAGGTTTTGTTGAAGGGAAATTTCCTGTTTGCCTTCTGGTCCGATCATTCCGCAAAGGAAGTTCGCATTGTCTGGGTTGATCGGGCCTGATCCCTGTCCTACTCCAACCGATGCCCACGCAAATCCGTCTCGCGCTGTTTTTAACCTGCTGTTATCTGTGCCTCATGCTGACCGTACGAGCCGATGAGGATTGGCGCACGAAAGCCGAAGCGACCGACTACGAGGAAACGCCGCGCTACAACGAGACGATGGCGTATTGCCGGCGGCTGGCCGGGGCGTCGCCGTTTATCCACATTGAGGAATTAGGCCGCAGCCCGGAGGGGCGTGAAATCGTCGCGCTGGTCGTCTCGCTCGACAAGGCGTTCACGCCCGGGGCAGCGCGCGCGACGGGCAAGGAGATCGTGCTCGTCAACGCGTGCATCCACGCCGGCGAATGCGAGGGCAAGGATGCCGGGCTGGCGTTGATCCGCGACCTGCTCATCAAGGAGGAGTACAAGACGAGCGGGTTGCTCGACCACGCCATTTTGATCTTCGTACCGATCCACAGCGTGGACGGCCACGAGCGGTTCAGCCCGTACGGCCGCATCAACCAAAACGGCCCCGCCGAGATGGGTTGGCGCACCACCGCGCAAAACTACAATCTCAACCGCGATTGGCTCAAGGCCGACGCGCCGGAAACACGCGCGATGCTAAACTTGTTCCGCCGTTGGATGCCGGATCTGTTCATCGACCTGCACAACACCGACGGCGCGGACTACCAATACGACATCACTTATACCCTCGAACGCCACGGCAACGAACCCGACTCCATCCACGCGTGGCAAACCGAGGCGTTCGACGGCCGGATTTTTCCCGCGCTCGAAAAACAAGGGCACAAAATCGCGCCTTATCTCGTGCTCAAGACGCCGGACAAACCCGAGGATGGGTTTACGGACGGAGTGGCCTCGCCGCGACTGTCCACGGGTTACGTTGCGCTGTGGAACCGGCCCGCGCTGCTCGTGGAGACCCACATGCTCAAGGACTACCGCACGCGTGTGGTGGCGACGTACGATATCTTGAAGGCGGTGCTCGCGGAATTCACGCACGCGCCGGGGAAGTTGCGCGCCGCCGTGGCGGGAGCCGACCGCGATGCGGTGACGGCGGGGAAGGCGGCGTACGATCCCGCGCGGCGGCTGCCGGTGGATTTCAAGTCGGGGCCGGGCAGCGTGCCGTTCGAGTTCCTCGGCGTGGAGGCGCACCGCGAGGTGAGCGCCGTGTCGGCGTCGATCTGGACGCAATACGACCCGGCGAAACCCGTGACGTTCACCGTGCCGTATTACAACGAGGTGCAGGTGGCGAAGGAGGTTTGCCCTCCGGTGGGTTACGTCATCCCGGCGGCGTGGACGGTCGTGATCGAACGGTTGCGCGCGCACGGTCTGGCGTTCACGACGCTGGACAAGCCGCTGACGTGCGAGGTGGAAACGTACCGCTTCGAGAGCGCGGAGTGGCAGCCCCGGCCGTTCGAGAACCATCATCTGATCAAGGAAATGAAGTTCGCGCCAGTGCGCCGCCAGGAAACGTTCCCGGCGGGCTCGGCCGTGGTGTGGCTCGACCAGCCGGGGGCGCGCGTGGCGATGCATCTGCTGGAACCCGACGCGCCGGATTCGCTGCTGCGGTGGGGCTATCTGGACGCGATCTTCGAGCCGAAGGAGTATTCGGAGGAACGCGTCATGGAAGCGATGGCGCGCGAGATGATGGCGCGCGATCCGAAGCTGAAGGAGGAGTTCGAGAAGAAGGTGGCCGGCGATGCGGCGTTCGCGGGCAGCGCGCACTTGCGGCTGGAGTGGTTTTACGAACGCACGCCGTTTTTCGATCAACGCCTGAACGTCTATCCCATCGGCCGAATCCTTGACCGCGCGGTGTTGCCCTGATGTCGGCGACCTACGACACCGTGCGGCGGGTGGCTCGTCAATTTGCTGGCGGTGCGGGAGTCGGCGCTGCCGGCTTTGGTGGAGGGGGCGTGGCGGCTGGTCGCGCCGAAGAGGCTGGCGTCGGCTTACGACCTGGCGCGGGGGAAGAAGACGGCTGCGTCGAGTCCGCCGTGAGACGGTCGAACTTCTCCCACCCGCGCGCGGTGAAATGCCACCACTCGGTCGAAAGCCCCTGGAAGCCTGACCCAAACATGGCTGTCTGCAAGAGGCGCAGGTTGGCGTGGACGGTGTCGCTCTTGCCACGGTAAATGCCGCTGGCGTCATCGGTGAACACGTCGAAATCGCTCGGCATCGCCACGTCGTTGCCGAAGCGGTCCACCAGCGTCACGTCCACGGCCAACCCCCACGTGTGCAAGGAACCGCGACCGTCGCCGGGGTCGGCGACAAACCCACGTTTGGCCCAGCGTTTCCAGAGGGCTTGCTGCGCGATGTCCGGCCGGTAGGCGTCCCAGATTTTCAACCCGTAGTTCCAGCCGCGCAGGTATTGTTGCGCGGCCTTTAGCCGCAGGGCGATCTCGGGCCGGATCAGGCACGGCAGGTCGGCTGGGTAAATGGCCGCGCCGACACAATTACGGGTCGTGGCGTAGCGCAGCTCGACCTCGATCGTGGGATCGATCTTGGCGACCTCCACCAGTTGGCCGGTGTTGACGAGCGCGCGCCAGTCGGGGTCGGCGAATGACGAATGACGAATGACGAATGACGAAGCCAGAAAGCAGAGAACCACAGAATACGGAAGCCGGAAGTTGGAAAGGCGACAACGCAGGAAATTCCCGGCGCTTCCGGACTTCTGTCTTCTGCCTTCGTCATTCTGCATTCTGCATTCTGACTTCCGCATTCTCCGTTCGAAGTTCTTCCTGGAGCACCGCGATCATGTTTTCCGGCGCTTCGAGCGGTGCGTACGGACCCGCGTCCGGCACGACGCGCAGGGTACATTGCGCGTTCGACGCTGCCAGCCGTTCGGCTCCGGCGAACGCCTGCCCGCCGGCCAAGCGCGCCGGCCACAACAGCGTCGAGGGCACCTGCAATTCGGGGAAACGCGCGGCGAGATCGAAACCCATTTTCCCTTGGAACAACCGGAAGACCGCGTAGTCGGCCTGGAGCTGTTGCGCGCAGATCGCGTGTATGTCCACGCACTCCTGCGTGACCGCCGCCGGATCGACGAACGCTCCGCCCGCCTCGAACCGCGCGCGGATCGTCGCTCGCCGCGCGAGCTTGTTGCGGTAGATGAGACTATTCAGATTGGGCACGCGGCTGGCAAGGCTGAGCCAGAGCGGGACGTTGGCCTGACCGGCGGGCATCCACAAAAGGAGCCGGCCGGCGAGGTCCGGATGGAGCGCGGCCATCAACGTGGCGAACCCGCCGCCGAGCCCGCGCGCGACGATCACGGGACGTTGCGCATCGTCCTCGCACGCGCCGCCGATGAATTCCGCCAGGCTCTGCGCGTAGTCGAGCGCGGTCAGCCTGGCCCTGGGCCGTTCGGATTCGCCGAAGCCGAGCAGATCGACGGCGACCACGCGGTGGTTTTCGGCGAAGGCGGGATAAACCTTCGACCACTGGTAGGCCGATGCGCCGACGCCGACGTTGTGGATGAAGATCAGTGTCGGTCCCGGCCCCGCGCCGCCTTCGTGATAAAACATCTGCCCGTGGCTGGTCTGGAAGGTGCGCGTTGCAAACTTCTCGGGTGAGATGGTCTCGGGGATGCGTTCCTTGGTTGGCGGACGCACGAAATAACGCAGCGCCGCCACCGCGCCGACGGCCACCAACGCGCCGATGCCCGCGCCCGCGCTGACGATCCAAAGCGCGTCCCGGCCTTGGCCGGAGAGGTCGCCCAGATTTGCCGCGCCGGCGGGGAGGTGTGCGAGGAAGGTCTTCATGCCGACGGCTCAAGATAGCAGAAAATGCAGAATGCAGAATGCAGAATGCAGAAGTTCAGAATGCGGAAGAAAAACGATAGCCAACGATTGTGGTTCTCACTTTCTCCTCTCCGGACTTCTGCATTCTCAGCGTAGCCGAGTCCGCCCCGTGCCGCGCTCAATGCGGCCGATGCGGAAAGCGCCCTTGCCGAGCGCGTCCAGCGTGGGCGTGGCGTCCTTTTCGGCGACGATGAGCGCCATGCCGACGCCCATGTTGAACACCTGGAACATCTCCTCCTTGGGCACCGCGCCGCCTTCCTGTAGGATCTGGCAGAGGCGCGGCGTCTTCCACGCGGCGGTGTCGATGACGGCGTCGCAGGCGTCGGGCAACACGCGGGGAAGGTTGTCGATGAGGCCGCCGCCGGTGATGTGCGCGGCCCCCTTGAGCACGCCTTCGGGCAGCGCGGCCATGCGGGGCTGGTAGTTGGGATGGACGCGCAGGAGTTCGTCGCCGAGCGTTTTTTTCAGGCCGGGCAGGCGGGCGTCGAGGGCGAGGGCCATTTTGTTGAAGAGGATGTCTCGCGCGAGCGAGTACCCGTTCGTGTGCAGGCCGTCGGCGGCGAGGCCGAGCACGGCGTCGCCGGGACGGACCTTGCGGCCGTCGATGATCTTGCGTTTGTCCACGACGCCCACGATGGTCCCGGCGAGGTCGTAATCCTTACCCTGGTAGATGCCGGGCATCTGCGCCGTCTCGCCGCCGATGAGCGCGCAGCCTGCCGCCGCGCACGCCTTCGCCAACCCGGCGAGGAGGCCCTTGAAAACCGCCGGTTCCAGCTTGCCCGTGCCGATGTAATCGAGGAAAAACAGCGGGCGCGCGCCGAGCACGGCGATGTCGTTGATGCAATGGTTGACGAGGTCCTGGCCGACGGTGTCGTGGCGGCCGAGTTCGATGGCGACCTTGAGCTTCGTGCCCACGCCATCGATGGAGCCGACGAGCACCGGCTCGCGCATCCCCTTGAAATCCGCCCGGAACAGCCCGCCGAAGCCGCCCGCCTTGCCGAGCACCTCCGGGCCGTGGGTCGAGGCGAGCGCGCGGCCGAGGCCGCCCTTGAGGCGGTTGCCGAGGTCGATGTCAACGCCCGCACGGGCGTAGGCTTTGGAAGGGGCGGCGGCAGGCATCAGAGAAGGAAAAATCGGGCGGTGGAGCGAAGATAAAGCGCCCGCCTGCCGGGGCAAGCCGCAAACTCCGCCGGGTGGGTTTCCGCCTGTCTGCTCACGATCACTCTCGGGATGTTCTGTTTTCGTGTCCGCCGGGTCCATTTTTGTTCGACCGGACACGGCTTTTCTTCGCAAGGTGTTCATTCGTCCATGTTCCCGCCACGCCATGCTCCCGAAATTCATGATTCTCGACTCCCTCCTCAAGTCGTCCGCCCGCCGCGCCGTCCTCGGTTCTTGCCTGGCGCTCTCTCCGCTCCTCGCCGTCGTCGCAGCCAAGGCTGACAGTTCACTGAAATCCAGCGCAGACCCGGGAGCGCCCGGAGTGATGCAGGCCGGTCCGCAAACCAATCCACCTCAAAATGATGGAAAGGCTGCAAAATCCCTGTCTTTCGCCAAGCAGATCGCTCTCGCCTGCAAGATCTACGCGGCCGACAACGACGGGGCGTTCCCGCCGACCCTCGATGCGCTGGTTCCGTCGTACTTCAGCGCCGACAACCTGAAGAAAATGCTCGTCTCGGCTTTCGCTCCCAACGAGCCGGTCGGCTTCACGTACCACCCGGGATTGACTGATGCCTCGGATCCCAAGGCGATCCTGCTGGAGGACAAGTTCGCGCCGACGGCCAGTGGCCAGAAGATCGTCGTCTACGTGGACGGGACCGGGGAAATCAAGAAATAGGGGCAACCCCGACGGTGGGTGGAGGACGCCCGCGCCGGACCACGGTCCGGGCTTCGGTCCGTCCCATGCG
>CALMVM010000417.1:7930-8353 GCA_937873255.1 uncultured Verrucomicrobiota bacterium
CGCCGAAGTCCCACCGGTCGTCGCAACCCGTTTAAAACTTCCCATCATGACCACCAAAACCTTCCGCCAGACTCTCCGCCGCGCCGCACTCTGTTCGTGCGTGGCGTTCGCCCTCATCGCCGCCGCCGTCCCGGCCCGTGCGGACAACCCGCCCAAGCTCAGCGACGCCGCCGCGACCGCTTATCTCCAGAAGGTGTCCGACGCCTCCGACGCCCTTCTCAAGGCTCTGCAAGCCAAGGACGACGCCAAGTCGAAGGATCTCGGCGCCAAATTCATGGCCACGATGAACGACGGCGACGCGGTCATGGGCAAACTTTCGCCGGACGACCAGAAGACGGCCGGCGAGTGGGCGAGCGGTCAGCTCAAGAAGCTGACCGACGCCGGCTGGACGCCGACCATGTAAGCGAACGGTCTTTCCTTTAG
>CALMVM010000418.1 GCA_937873255.1 uncultured Verrucomicrobiota bacterium
TATCGCCGGCCGGGGGAAAGAGCGCCTCGAACCGCTCCAACGCCTAGGCCTCCTGGGCCGCCGCCGGCGGGGACGGGGCCTCTGCGTCGGCAGCGGAGCGCGGCAGTACGATGCGCACGCCTTCCAGCCACGCCGCCGCGTCGCTGGCCGCAGGGGATTCCGGCGGCCACGCCAGCAGAATCAGGCCGTAGGGACGGCCGTTGCCCTCCGCAGCGAAACGCTCGCGCGCCGCGGCGAGATGTGATAGCCAAGCGGGCAACCCGCCGCCGTACCATTCCAGGATCAGGCAGCGGGACTCCGTGCGGTGGCTGGTCAGCAGCGCGATAAGCTCCCCGGGAGTGATCCCTCTGCTCTGGCGTAGCCCCAGGTCGTTGGCTTGGTAAATCGCCTGGAAACCGCGCCGGCCGGCCAAGAAACGCGCCAGCATGCTGGCGCGCTCGTCGTTGCGCGAACTTTCGATCACGGCGAAGTTTCCCTCGGCGAAACGCCGGTCCCAGACCTCATGGTCCCCCACGTCGGCAGGCGGTGTGGCGGGCGGCGCAGCAACGCGCTGGGCGGCGATTTCCTCGTCCAACGTCAGGCCGAGAATCTCGACGTTCGTGCGTTTGTAGTTAGTCCCGAAGATCCCGGCCAGACTGGACTGGAACGTGTCGTTGATGACCGGGGCTGTGGCTGAGGCTGCTGGAGCCGCCGGGGCAGGCGCAGTTCCCATGCTGGTCGACGGAGGAGTCCCGGGGGGATCGCTCGGTTGGTCAGCGGTGGTCATGGATCAATAGGCTTTCGGCGGAGTCAGCGCCAAAGCTCCTCTCTGCGTAGCCAGCGTTCCCACTGCGCGGTGGCGAGTAGCTTGAGCAGCGTGTACTCGTCCGTGAAATAGTAGTAGAGTTGCCGGCCATCCACTGTGCGAAGGCTCTTGATGAATTCCGCCTGGAGCGCCGTGTATTCGAGAGGCTCGGGTTTACGCTCGCCGCGCAAGGCCTCGTTCCGCGCCACGAAGATGTATGTGGGTTTGCCAAAACGACGAGCCATGACCAATTCCATCTGCGAATAGGAAAGATAATAGTCGCCGGCCAGCATCGGCGATTTCTGGCCATAGCTGGGTCCAAGCAGGCAAATCACGCCCTGGGAGCCATGAATTTTCTCGCGGATCATGGTCTCGACCTGATCGCCGCGGATCTCGAAGTCGTCCTGTACCTCCGTACGGTAGCCGTTGCCGCGGACGACCTCAGCCACAAGCCTGCGGTAGGACGCGAGGCCGTCGGTCACGGAACTGATGAAGATTGTCGCCCGTTCCGGCGACGCAGAACTTTGGTTTTCCCTGCCGAACATAATGCTGGATCGTTATCTGGGTTCTTGAATCCATTTGGCCTACCAATGCAGCAGCGGTTCCGAGACGCTGTGCGCGGTTGAAGGGAGATTGCAGGACGCCGGGCATCAGACGGTTACACAACAGACACGCACGACAGTCCAGAGAAATTCCGCTGTGTTGTCAAGAGAGTCTGACCCTTTCGCGTAAAGGAATTTGCTCGGCGCTGAAGAGGTCCATTTGATCCTTTGGAAGCTTCATGATTTGATGTGAGGGGCAGCGGCGTGACGCAGGCTGCGGGAGACGCAGGATCGTTTCTTGTCGAGGCAGAGACAGGCGCAACGCCAGCCTGTTTTAGTCTTCAACGGCTGAGTGCAGACTCTCTACACCCGCTATCGGGGTGCTAGGGGTGCGTGCTCCGATGGTCTGCGGGGCAGTTGCGCCGTAACTTCCGAGTGCGCATATCATCGTTCTTACGAACCGGGCACATTGCTCCATCTCGGTAGTCTGCAGCCAAAAACAGCATGCCTTCAGTGCTGGTATACGGCCGACGGAGGCAAGCGACCGTTCCGTCGCGTGGATTGCGCAGGAATCGGATAGTCCCGTTCCACTAGACGCTTAGTTCGGCGGAAAGTAGAGGTGACAAGCCCTCAATTGCCTCTGAGAGGACTCCCCTGACATCTCATTCCAGTCGAATTCTATAACTTTACAATAATAACAGGCAATTCCTTGCAGGATTGTAAAATTGTTTACAATAAGGATTATTATTGTAAATTCAGGCTTCCAGAGGCAAAGACACTCTGAAAACGAGCTTTTCGATGGAAAACCCCTCCCCCACCCTGCCGGAGCCGCAGGTCGCCGCCGATTCCGACGCCCTGACGCGCGCCGCCCGGCAGGAACGCTGTCTGAGCGGGAATACCCTCCTGGCGTACCAACGGGCGTGGCGGAGGCTCCTGGCATGGTCCGGGGCGTCAAAGCTCGATCCGGTGACGCTCACGCAGGAGCAGGCCGCTCGGTTCTACCGCGAGATGGTGGCCACCACCGGACGCACGGCAGCGAGCAGTCAGGTGCAGGCCCGCGCGGCGATGGCCTTCGCCTACGAACAGTGGGATCGACCCAATCCGTTTGCCAAGATCAAGCCGCCCAGGAGCGGCAGCCCCCCACCCGTCGGCTATTTGCAGGCCCACGACCTCGCGCGGTTATTGGATTTCCTGAATCAGCAGCAAGCGACCTACGGAGAGAGCCTGACATACCACCTGGCAGCGGCACTGTTCTACACCTGCTCCCGATACTCGGAGATCGCGAATTTGCGCTGGAACGATTGCCTGCTCAACGGCAGCGGGCGCATCGTGGCGTTGCGGATCAAGGGCAAAGGCAGCGTGCATGCCACCCTGCCGGTCAACGCCATCCTCTCCGAGGTGCTTGGCGAGTGGCGCACGACGGCCCGGTATACCCATGTCGCCCCGGAGCATACCCGCGCCACGATGGACGCTCTTGGTGGGAGTTTGCCGGCATTGAATGGAAGCCGAACAGTGAGAGGGGCAAGCCGCGAAAGACCATGAGTCCGAGTGAGAGCGCATTTTTAGAGCGGGCGGTCGTGCAGCTGCTTTTCGTCAGCGGCCGGGAGTTTTCTCTGGAAAGTTTGCGTGACAAGCTGCGCGAATTGTTCGTCCAGGAAGCGGATGCCATGGTGCGCGCCGCAGCCAGCGTCGGGGGTTTCGAGCTATTGCAGGTGCTTCTCAAAACCAGCCAGAAGCTGGAGAAGATGGGCCTGCGGCTCGACATCCGTGCCGGCAGCGTACGGATTACCACGGCCGAGGTGCGTCCTCCTGCCCTGCGCGACTATTTCGCCGCCGTCACGGAACAAACCAGGCGTGACTCGATAGGCGACGCTGCCGACCCGGACGAAGAACAAGGCCCTCTGAGCGCCGCCGGACTGGAAGTGCTCGCGTGCATTGCGTTCAAGCAGCCGCTCAGTCTGCCGGAGATCAACGGCTACTTTACCGCGGACCGACGTGCAGTCGTGCATCGGCTGCAGCACCTGGGTCTTGTGGACTGCCGGAAAGCCGGCGAAACCGGACGCACCGTGTGGATGACCACCGGAGAGTTCCTGCGCCGTTTTAACCTCCAGTCGCCTGCGGACCTCGACCGCCTCTTAAGCAACGCTCAACTCCCGGCGGCGGCATGAGCCTCAACGAAGCGGAGTCTTGACGTGCAGGCGCTCACTCCACGTTCTTAAAACGCCGATCTTCCGCCTTCACCTGTTCAAAGGCTTGCACGAGCTCTTCGCGCTTGGCTTTCGCGGCGATCCGCAAAGCAACCTTGATAGAATCGCTCCGGTTCGTGAAGTCGTGTCCAGCGGTGCCCAGCTTCTCTTTGATAACAGCCAGGGCTCGACGGTCCGAATCGAAAAGGTTCACGGTCACCCGATTCAGGTTGGCGCTCGGGGTGGCGGCTTGTTGCCGACTTTTCGGAGCAACGTCCTCAGATCTTCCCCTCCCCTGCCCGCCTTTCTTGGACTTTCCTGACGACGCAGGCGCAGCGGTCACCTTGCCGGTTTTAGGTGTCGCCTCAGACCCATCGTCACCGCGTGGTTTGGCCTCTGAGTCAGGTTCTGCGGGAGCGCTCCCCGCCTTCGCCTTCTGCATCTGCTTCTCCAGCATGTTTTTAAAGTCGTCCATAATTTAACAAGTTATGATGTTCTTAAATCAGCTTTAGACCAGAAACTCCAAGACTAGGCGTTGCAAAAGCTCCCGGTCCTCGACGCTCACGGCGGTGTAGCCTTGCATGGAGGCGTAGGTGAAACCGATCCGCTCTGGGACGGTGGTTTTGAGGACCGGCAGACTGATCATGGACTGCAACCCTTCGAGTTCACGGCTGATCTTCGTGCCTGGCTTGACCATGTTCCACAACACGAAGGCCCTGGCGTTTCGGCGCAGGTTTTCTTCGACCTTTTGAACGGCCGGAAGGGTTGCGCGGATGTCCACCATTGAAGGTTTGAGGGGCATGATCAATCGGTCGGACTCCTTGACGGCTTCGATGAGCACCCTACTGGATAGTTGCGGCAGCGTGTCGACGACCACGAACTCGAACTTCCCGGCATTCCGGCGGTCCCACACGTCGACGTTCGTTTTTCCGGCTTCACGCAACTCGTGGACGATCTGACTTGCACTCGCCTGAGGATCGTCGTCCCGGATGGCGACGGTCTTCCCGGCTTGGGCGAGGGTCTCTGCCACGAGGTAGCTCAGTGTCGTCTTGCCGGTCCCGCCCTTCTGTCCGCAAAAAGTGATGATCACGTTTTATGCTTATCTTAAGTTATGAGGATCGCGCAACGCAAAACATTGATCTTAACATCATAAATTAGGATGACCGGACATGGGGCGTCTTAAGTTATGACTATCCTAAAGCGGCCCCAGCTCCTGTTGGGATGACTTTACCAGGTGACGGTGGGAGTCGTGCGTTTCCGACTCGCCTTCATGCGTCGCGAATGTTGGATGCGCAGAACCGGAGATCCGCGCGACGCAGTAGGAATATCCTAATTTAGGATCATCGGAAGTTTGTGGGCGACGAGTTATGACTGTCATAAATTAAGGCCATCTGAAATCGCGCGCTTTTGAAGCCATTCGAGGAAAGGAGGTGGATGATGCGAGGGGGAATGCCTAGATGGATCAAGGCCGTGCGTAACAAAAAATGGTGAGCCACTCCGTCGAACCATTGAAAGTGGAGCGAAGGATTAGAGTTAAGATGATCCTAAATTATGATCGCGCGGGGAAATTGTAGGAACGGAGTTGCCAGCCGTGGAAAGCCAAAGGCGGCAAACGCGGATGTGGTGAGAACTCGTGGCACGAGAGGGACGCAAGGATGATCCGATGCAAAAGTGGGGGGAGGAGGGTTCCTCCCTGGCCGGAGCCCAAAAGCGTCTCCGGCACACCCACCACAGCGGGGACACCCCGCAACACCCCGTGACCGCGGCCACCGCGTCGCGTCCAAGAACAATCTCCACCCTCGCAGGCTCGGGTCGTATTGTTCTTGACCCGCCGCTTCCCGTGTCCGCGGCAGAGGTGAGGATCGAATTTCGCTTGGAGCGAAATCCTGTTTGTTCAACCAGGCTTCCAAACCGGAAAACGGGAAAGGGCACTGAGCGTAGGCGACGACAAATCCGCGCGCATGACTATTTAAAACGGATGCGCTCCTGAGCTACGGGGGTCAGGCAGACCGGTCGACCAGGGGCGAACGCGGCAGGGG
>CALMVM010000419.1 GCA_937873255.1 uncultured Verrucomicrobiota bacterium
CCCCGACGTAACGGACATCCAGATTCCCGGCGGCGACACCAAGCCCAACTACGAGAAACTCCTCCAGGAACAGCACGACATCATCGCCGCGCCCGAGTCCGACAAAACGATGGCCATGGAAAAGCCGCGCGTCGATCAGGCCAAACCCATGGAACGCGTGCTCTCCGACAGCACGAACCCGTCGGCGATGCCCAGCGACATCAAGGCGCTCACCGATCAACTCCTCAACGGCAAGCCCAACGTCACCAGCAACCACCCGTCCTTCGACGTGACGGGCAACAAGGACGGCAGCAAACCCAACGCCGGCCCCAATCCCGGCGTGCCCAATTTCAGCAACCTCGACGGTCTGCTCTCCGCCAAGGGTCCGCTTACTTCCAAGACCGCGCCGATCCTGCTGCCGACCGATCTGCTGTTCGATTACAACGCCGCCGAACTGCGCACGGAGGCCGTGAGCAGTTTGCAAAAGCTCGCCGAGCTCATGCAGCGCAATCCGGGCGCGACGTTCATCATCGAGGGCCACACGGATAACTTCGGCACGCCGGAATACAATCTGAACCTGAGCAAGGCGCGCGCGGAATCCGTCAAAGGCTGGCTGGTGGACAACGCGGGGATCGATCCCGCACGCATCCAGACGCGCGGCCTGGGTTTCACGCGCCTGCTCGTCAACGGCGGCAGCATCGAACAACAGAAGCTCAACCGCCGCGTGGAGATCGTCATCAAGGGGAATAAGGGCACGGGACATTAGCCGCGACAGCGGCTTTCCAAACCGACTGGTAGGGACCGCTCTCCGAGCGGTCCGAAATGTTTCTGGAAAACGTTTTATAGACGCACTGCGCCCCATCGGAAAATCTACGGACTGTTCGGAGAGCGGTCCCTACCAGTCGGTTTGGACGCGCCTGCGGCGCGGGTTTCATCCAACCAACGAAGCAGCGCAACCACTACGACGCCGGTGGATTGATCTCGTGCAGCCGGATGCACGTCGCGCGGCGTTCGGGCGTGTATTCGACGAATGGCGGGTAGGCCGCCTTGCACGCCTCGATCATGTACGGACAGCGGGGATGGAACGTGCAACCCTCCGGCGGGTTGATCGGAGAGGGCGGGTCGCCCGACAGGATGATGCGCCGGCGGTGTTTTTCGCGCGCCGGGTCGGGGATCGGCACGGCGCTTACCAGGGCTTTCGTGTACGGATGCAGCGGACGCTCGAACACCTCCACCGCCGGCCCGACCTCCACGATGCGGCCGAGGTACATGACGGCGATGCGGTCGGAGATGTGCTTGACCACGCTCAGGTCGTGCGAGATGAAAATCATTGTCAGTCCCATCTCGCGCGTCAGCTTGATGAGCAGGTTGATGATCTGCGCCTGGATGGAAACGTCCAACGCGCTGACGGGTTCGTCGGCGACGATGAGTTGCGGCTCGACCGCCAGCGCGCGCGCGATGGCGATGCGCTGGCGCTGCCCGCCGCTGAACTCGTGCGGATATTTGCGGATGAAGCGCGGCGAAAGCCCGACGCGCTGGAGTAGCGCCGATACTTTCGCGGGCATGTCGCGGGCAGGAACTTCCTTGTGCGCGCCGATGGCCTCGGCCAGCGTGTCGTAGACCATCATGCGCGGGTTCAGCGACGCGTAGGGGTCCTGGAAGATCATCTGGAAATCCCCGCGTGCGTCGCGCAACGCCTCGCCTTTGAGCGCGGCGAGGTTTTGTCCGGCGAGCACGACGCGGCCGGCGGTCGGCGGGATCAGTTGAAGAATCGTGCGGCCGAGCGTGGATTTGCCGCAGCCGGATTCGCCGACGAGTCCGAGCACCTCGCCCTTGGCCAGCGTCAGGTCGATGCCATCGACGGCCTTGACGGTGCCGACCTGTTTTTTGAACAGGAAACCCTTCTCAATTGGGAAGTGCGTCTTGAGGTCGGTGACTTCGAGGAAGGCGTTCGTCGTTGCGGACATCATCATATCTCCCAAGAATCGGCTTCAATTTTCTGCGATGAATGCCTCGTCGATCTGCGCTGCGTCGGATGTTTCCAGCGGTGTCTCGGCGAGCTGGAGCGTGCGCTGTTGCACACGCGTGCAGGCCGATTCGTGGCTGGGTGCGACGGCTTCCAGTTGCACGGGTGCCTCACATTCGGGTCGGGCAAATTCGCATCGCGGCACGAACGGGCAACCCGGGATCGGTTTCGACAAATCCGGCGGCAATCCGCGGATCGTGTAAAGCGCGTCACCCTTGGCCTGCATCGCGGGGATGCTGCGCTGGAGCGCCTTGTTATATGGGTGTTTCGGCTCGCGGAAAATGTCTTCCACGCCGGCCGTCTCCACGATGCGGCCAGCGTACATCACCTGCACGCGGTCGCAGAATCCGCTGACCACGCCGAGATCGTGCGTGATGAACACCACCGCCGTGCCGTGGTCGCTTTGGAGCTTTTTGATGAGTTCGAGGATTTGCGCCTGCACGGTCACGTCGAGCGCGGTCGTAGGTTCGTCGGCGATGAGGAGTTCGGGATTGGTGATGAGCGCCATGGCGATCATTACGCGCTGGCGCATCCCGCCGCTGAACTGGTGCGGGTACGAACGCATCCGGTTCTGTCCGTCGTGGATGCCGACCTCGCGCAATGCCGTCAGCGCGCGTTGCACCGCGTCCGCCTTGCTGACCCCGCCGTGGATCAGGAGCGGTTCGATGATCTGGTCGCCCACGCGCAGGTACGGGTTGAGCGAGGTCATCGGGTCCTGGAAGATCATGGCGATCCGCTTGCCCCGGATATCGGCGAGCTGTTTTTTCGGGCAGTGGAGCAGGTCGGTGCCGTCGAAGTTCGCGCGGCCCGACTCGATGCGTCCCGGCGGCTGCGGGATCAGACCCATCAATGAATAGCAGGTGACGGATTTGCCCGAACCCGATTCTCCGACGATGCCGAGCACCTCGCCCTTCTCGACGTGAAAACTCACGTCGTTGACCGCCCGCGTGACCCCGGTGCGGGTGTGGAAGGAAACGCGCAGGTTTTCGACTTCGAGCAAAGACATGTGGAAGAAATTTCAGCCGCAAAAAAGCGCAGAAAACGCAAAAGGTGGAAGAGAGAAAGTGGAGAACTATTTCGTTCTGCTTTTTTGCGTCTTTTGCGCTTTTTGCGGCTAATTAATCTTTGGAGGCGCGCGGATCGAGCGCGTCGCGCAGGCCGTCGCCGAGAAAATTGAAAGAGAATAATGTCAGCGAAAACGCCAGCCCGGGGAAGACCAGCAGCCACGGGAAATCTTCCATCTTTTCCGCGCCGTCGTGGATCAGCACGCCCCAACTGGCGTTCGGCGGCTGCACGCCCAACCCGAGGAAACTCAGGAACGCTTCCAACAGCATCACCGACGGGATCGTCAGCGTCGTGTAGACGATCACGGGGCCGAGGACGTTGGGGATCATGTGGCGGAAGATGATGCGCTTTTTTGTCAGTCCCAACGACAGCGCGGCCTCGACGAATTCCATCTTGCGCAACGTCCGCACCTGCCCGCGCACGATGCGCGCCATCGTCAGCCATTCCACCGCGCCGATGGCCCCGAAAAGCAGCAGGAGGTTGCTGCCGAAAAACACCGTGAGCAGGATCACGAAGATCGTGAACGGCAGCGCGTAGAGGATGTCCACGACGCGCATCATCAGCGCATCCGTCGTCCCGCCGATGAAACCCGCGACCGTGCCGTAGACCACGCCGATGCACAGCGC
>CALMVM010000420.1:0-4503 GCA_937873255.1 uncultured Verrucomicrobiota bacterium
GCCTGCCAAACCTCCTCCGTGCGGACAACCTCCTGTAACACGACACCTAACCACCCGCTCCAGCGAACAGAAGCTGGCGGTACGTCCCTTCCGAGTGCATAGTCTGTCCTTGCCAGCCTCTGTCGCTGAGCTTGGAGGCGTTAGGCCCAGCAACCGCTTGCCCGCTCAGAAGGTGATCGCTCTGCCATGTTTCAGCGCCACCTCGCACAGCCCCAACAACTCCGCTCGGAACTGGTTCAGGTCCGCCGAGCCAGCTGGCAGCCGTTGTAGTTCAGCTTGCAGCGCCTCGACCTCGTCGGCTTCGATCTCGTCTCCACAGTGGCTGCCGCTGTGGAGTACTCGCTCCGAGAGCAGCGGGTAGTCATTCGGCAGGTCAGCCAATTCTTTTCGCAGTCCGCCCACGTGCGCGATGTTGCCGATGCGTACCCCGGCCAGTTTGTTCTCGTTTTCGTCGTCCGCCCACACGGTTGCATTCAGTCCCATAACCTCCACGCTACACCACCGCGCAACCAGCCTAACCACGCGCTCCAGCGAACAGACAGGGCGGTGAGGTCTTCTTCGTACTCTGCGCTTGTTTTCGCCCTGCCTGTCGCTGAGCTTGGGGGCGTTAGGCTCAGGGGCGGTGTCCGCGGAGTTCCTTGCGGCGTTTTTCCTCGTCGTCGCCGATGGCTTTCATCAGCGCGCGAAACCGCTCGACGGGCACTTCCAACAAATCCGCGCGCTGCGCCGCCGTCGGTTGGAAATCGCTGTCGGGCAAGGTCGCCGCGATCCGGTTTTGCTCGATGACGTACACGCTGCGGTCCGTGTGGTGCTTGCGCTCGAACCGCACGCACTGCGCGTTGTCAGCGCGGAAAAATAGGCGCGTGTAATTCGTCGCCGAGACTTTTTCCTCGCCGTCGGGCGGGTCCACGTCCATCACCCGGCACGGCACTCCGCCGACCGGCTGGACCCCGAGATCCTTGACCCCCGTCAAATAGAACCCGACCCACACCAGGGGTTCCGGCACCGGCAGCTTGAGCGAGGCGAGCGGCTTGCGGTCGGCGGCGGTCGGCGGGTTGGCCTCGATCTTTTGCAACAGGGGCGCGAGCCGCGACGCCGGCGAGGCCCACGCCGTCTGGCCCTGCCGGCAGACCGTGATCGTCGTACCCAGCGCCGGGTATTGGAAATATGCCTTGTCGGCGGGCGCGGTCAGCAGGCGGATGTTGAACACGCCGCCCAGGAGTTCGGCCGGGTGGACGTTGGACTCGGCCAGGCGCAGGCGCAGGACCCAGGCGTGGTTCGGCCCGTCGGCGGTGTGCGCGAAGAGGTTCACCACCGGCTCGACCGATTTGCGCAGGATCGCCCGAGCGGACGATTCGGCCGCCGGGGCCGGCGCCGGCGCGGACGCGTCGTCGGCGGGGAGGGTGGCGACCGGCCACGACAGCAGCGCCGCGCCGGACAGGAAGAGGAAGGATTTCCGTAGCCGGCGCGGTTCCCGATGGCCAATCGCGTTCGTGACGATCTCGCGGAAGGAAGCGTGCGTCGCCGTCGATGGTTCCTGGTTCACGCCTATTGATACCACGGAAGCGGCGCAAATGGATGCCCCCCAAGTGTGCGGCGGAACAAAGGAAATCCGCGTCCGGTCACGTCCCGGCGGGCAGCCGGGCGATGCGCGCGGCGATGTCGGTCATGACCGTGCGGTCGCGCACCATCAACGGATGGAAGGGGCAGGGCACGCGTTGCGACAGACGGTCGTCGAAGGGCCAGCGGGTGTTTGTCGCCGGTAGGATCACCAGATCGTACGGCGTCCAGTACGACCGCACGGGAACCCCCCGCATCGCGCCGACGCGGGCGTTGAGCCGGCGGATGAACGCGCTGCCGGGGGCGAGGTCGCGCTTGCCGCGTTCGGGCGAGAGCGACGCCCACAGGCTGCCCAGATGCCCCGTGGAAATGACGAACAACGCCCGCGTGCGCCGCGCCCCGCCGAAGTTCTCCACGTAGTCCCGTGCGGCCAGCCCGCCCATGCTGATACACACGAACACCACCGGCGCGTCCTGGCCGAAGCGCCGCTCCACCGCCGCGCGCAGCCGCAGGGTTTCCGCGCGCACGCCGTCCCGGAAATCGTTCGGACGCAGGGAAGGCGCGAAACACCGGCAGCCCTGTCGTTCGAGGATTGCCACGAGCGGGTCGAACACCGCGCCCGTATTCCAGAAACCGTGGACGAGCACGACGTTCGGCCCGCGCGGGGCGGGGGACTTCGACGCGGCGGGAACGTCTGCCGGCGCGCCGAAAAGCGTGGTTACAACGGACATCACCGCGCCGAGTTTTGCGAAAGGTCTGGCGCGGCGGAGTCGGTCCATGAGGGAAGGACTCAACGTGACACGTCCAGGCTCCAACGCCAATCCCGATGCACCCGGGCGGTCTGGGAATAACTCGTCAACAACCCCGGTTCCGGGAGGCGGTAAAATCCGCGCCGTTTGTGAATACATTCACAACCTATTTTTATTGATTAGACCAATAAAAAAGGTTTAATGTCAGGGTGTCGTTTATGGCTGCCGAGATCGCTCCCATTTCCAAACGCAACCGGACCCGCAGTCCGTCCTATCCGTACCTCGATCTGCAAGGGGCGCTGGAGAAGGCGGCGGTGCTCTGGCACGCGGAAGGCCGGCACGCGGCGTCGATCAGCGTGGTGATGCAGCATTGGGGCTACAAGGAGGAGAGCAGCACGGGGTATTCGTGCGTGGCGGCGCTCAAGAAATTCGGCCTGGTCGACCACGAGGGCATGGGCGAGACGCGCCAGATGAAGCTCTCGGGCCTGGCCCTGCGCATCCTCCTGGACGACGACCCGCAGTCCGACCAACGCCGCATGGCGTTGCGGGAGGCTGCGCTGAACCCGGGCATCCACGAGGAGTTGTGGGAACGCTACGGCTTCGACCTGCCCTCGGACCAGTCGCTGAAGCGGTTTCTCGTGCTGGAGCGTTCGTTCAACGAGGCGTCCGTGGACGAGCTGCTGGCCGAGTACAAGGCGACGATGGCCTACGCCGGCCTCGCGGCCCGTGTGGGCGGCGCGGCACCCGGAGCCCTCGCGGAAGCCGCCACGGGCGGCGCAGGGGCCGTCCCGAGGCTGCCGGCGGCTTCGCCCGCACCGGCCGTGACCCCCGTGACGGTGCAGCTTGCCCCGGCGGTTGCGTCGGGGTCGCCGGTCCCGTCAGCCGAACCCATGGCGGTCGCCCGGGAACGGCGCAACGAACGCGCCTTGCCACCCCGCGCGGTCGGGCCGCCGCCGGCGTCGGATGCGCCCCGTGCGGCAATCCCCACGCCGCCGCAACGCGATCTCTTCGGCGAACGCGACGCCGCGGCCTACCTCGACGACGAGCGGTTCGCGGCGGAAGCAGCCCCCGTCAAACAGCCACCGGCTTCTCCCGCGCCGCCGGCGGCGGACCCGGCCGGATTCTGGTCCCTGCCGCGCCGGGAGCTACCCGTCCCGCTGGACAACGGTCTGGTCGCCAGCGTGCCCTACCCGATGACGGAGGAGGATTTCATGCTGCTGATCGATACCCTCCAGCTCTGGAAAAAACGCCTCGTGCAGCCGTCCCCGCGTTGAGGGAATGATCGGGCTGTAGGGCAGGCGCACCGCCTGCCGCGTGATGGCGCGCGGTTTGGGAGCAGACGGAAAAGGGGATGGTCGTGCAAGGGAACATCGGCGTCCCGTCACGCCGCAGGCGGTGCGCCTGCCTTACAATCGATATCCGTCTCTCGCTGCGCGCTCGCTGCTAATGCGATGCCCGGTAATCAGTTCGGGTTGTCTGTGGGAGGATCATGGCCGGCAGGCAAAGGGTGCCCCGGCAACTTGTGCACAACTTCTGAGGATTGAAATTTTCTAAAGGCCAAGCTTTCCTCAGTCATAACGGTGTGAATAACTTGTTTGGTTCGTGTTCCACTGCGATCAATGGGACGTTCCACAAAAAATAAATGCTGGGGACAACTTTTGTGTTTTAACGATCAAAGTCGGTAAAATCATCAATAAAATCAGTTTATTGTTTATATGGGTGGTTTATTGACTGGCTGTGCGCTCAGTTATTCTCCGTTTAACGCGGCGAACGGGTTTGGACTGAAAACCGTAAACTCTTACGGTTAATAAATCGGATTTTAATGGGAGGTGCAGAATCCCGGCAGGCAAGGACAGGGCCAGTGGTAAAGCGCGGTCTTTTGTCGGAAAAACGGCTGAAATTCGGGCTCGATGATACCCTGTGAATAACTTGCGGTCGGTGCCGGTGGACTGCGTCCGGGAGCCGGACGGATCGCCAGCGCGGAAGAGCGGCCCGCACCGGGAGATTTCTACGACGCCAGCGGCGTCTCGGGCCACGAATCCGGCCCCGGCCCGGTGGCGGCATCGCCGCCGGCCAACTCGTTCCAGCGTTGGCAACGCAACGCATCGATGGCGGCGGCGCTTTCGGCTTGCTGCTTGCTGGCTCCCTCGCCTTGGCCAAGGGTCAATCCGTGCCAGACCACGCACGCCTTGAA
>CALMVM010000420.1:4513-8032 GCA_937873255.1 uncultured Verrucomicrobiota bacterium
GAGATCGGGCAGGCGCGGGGGGAGGGCCTGAAGTGTTTCCTGCAAACGGCCCTTTGGGTTGACCTCGATGGGCGGCTGGTGATGGACGCGCGCCAACTGTTCGCGCGCCTGCGCCATCACGAACGAACGCGCCGCCCCCAAGCCGCCGTCCAAGTACATCGCGCCCACGAGCGACTCGAACGCGTCCGCTAGCGTGGACGTGCGCTGCCGGCCGCCGTTGCTCTCGTCGCCACGGCCCATCATCAGGTAGTCGCCCAGGTGGAAGCGCCGGGCGTATTGCGCGAGGGTCTCACCCGAGACCAGCCGGGCGCGCAGCTTGGTCAACTGCCCCTCGCCCGCGTCGGAAAAGCGCCGGTACAAGTGTTCGCTGAACAGGACTTGCAACACGGCGTCGCCGAGGTATTCGAGCCGCTGGTTGTCAAAATGCACCTGCTGCGTCTCATGCCCGAGGCTCGGGTGCGTGAGCGCCTCGGCCAACAGCAGCGAGTTACGGAACTTGTAGCCGATCTGTTCTTCGAGCGGATGCATCTCAATGCTCAGAGTGGGGTCTGAGGATGGCCAAAGCAAAAAGGTAAACACCCATCCCCCAGACCATGGCGGCCAGCAGCGTAGTGACGAGCACGTAGACGAGCGGGTAAGGCTCGAAGGAAAGCACTCCCTTGGTCATTTCGGAAAGGGGTGAGGCGATCATAAACCAGACCATCCCCCAATCTCTCCCGACCACAGGATACGGACCCAGCGCCACGGCTACAAAAATGACGGCGACCGCGAAAGCCAACCGCCTCGGCAACCCGCGCCTTTTGCTCATATCGCGTCAGACCAGCGCGTCGGGGTTGAGCGCGCGCAGTTCCTGCGGCAGGAACAGGCCGTCGCGGCGGACGAGTTCGCCGTCGAAATAGATCTCGCCGCCGCCCCACTCCGGGCGCTGGATGCTGACCATGTCCCAGTGGACCTGGCTCTTGTTGCCGTTGTCGGCGTCCTCGTACGCCTGGCCGGGCGTGAAGTGGAAGCTGCCGCTGATTTTTTCGTCGAAGAGGATGTCGCGCATCGGGTTGAGGATGTGCGGGTTAAACGCCAGCGAGAACTCTCCGATGTAGCGCGCGCCCTCGTCGGCGTCGAGGAACTCGTTGAGCTTGTCCTCGGGGTTGCCGGTGGCCTTGACGACCTTGCCGTCCTTGAATTCCAACCGCACGCTGTCGAAATTGACCCCCTGGTAGATCGTCGGCGCGTTGAAGGAAACGTGCCCTTGCACGCTGTCGCGCACCGGGCAGGTAAAGACCTCGCCGTCGGGGATATTGTGCGAGCCGCCGCAGGTGACCGTGCCGATGTTCTTCACGCTGAAGCGCAAATCCGTGCCCGGTCCCTTGATCTCGACGAGGTCCGTGCGGTCGAGGCGTTCCTTGAGCGCGGCCATGCCGGGCTGCATCTTCGAGTAGTCCAGCGTGCAGACGCGGAAGTAAAAATCCTCGAACGCCTCCGTGCTCATGCCGGCGAGTTGCGCCATGGCGGCGGTCGGCCAGCGCAGGACGCACCACTTCGTTTTTTTGACGCGGTGGTCGATGACGGGACGCAAAGTCTTCATGGCGAGCGTCATGCGGTCACCGGGAACGTCGGAAAGCTCGGTGATGTTGTGGCTGCCGCGGATGGCGATGTACGCCTGCATCTTTTGCATGCGGGCGAGTTCGGTCTCGGCCATCAGGTCGTATTGCTCGGTCTGCGCGCCGGCGAGGAGTTCGCGGGTGACGCGGGCCTGGTGGAGCTGCACGTACGGAAAGGCTCCCGCCTCGCGGGCGGCGCGTACGAGGGCGAGGGTCATGTCCGTGGGCGTATCGAACATGTCCAGGAGGACGTTCTCTCCGGGTTGGAGTTTGGTCGAAAAACGGGTCAGCAGGCTGGCGAGTTGGACGTAACGTGGGTCAGGCATGGCGGCGGGGAAATTCAGGACTTATTCACCGGGCGGAAACGGGTCTCGTCCGGCAGTTGTGGACAAGATGTGAAAAAGCCGGTCCGGCGGGCACAACCTAGCGCACAAGCGAACGAAGGAAAGCGGCGGATTTCCCGACGGTGGACGTTGCCAACGGGCGCGGTTTTCGTCATCGTCCCGACGCGACATGAGCATCGACGGCTACACGATCAGCGACGACCCGGCGCGGCTGGACCTTGATGTGGTTCATCGCTACCTGAGCACCGAGAGCTATTGGGCGAAGGGCCTGCCGCGCGAGACGCTGGAACGCTCGGTCGCGGGGTCGCTGTGTTTCGGCATCTATATGAAGAAGGACGAAGACGGCGCGGGGGAAGGGAGTGGGCAGGTCGGCTTCGCGCGGGTCATCACCGACCGGGCAACGTTCGCGTGGCTGGCGGATGTGTTCGTGCTGCCGGCGCACCGGGGGCGCGGATTATCGAAACGGCTCTTGGAAACGATCCTCGCCCATCCCGATCTCGTGGGCCTGCGGCGGTTCATGCTGGCGACCCGGGACGCGCACGAACTCTACCGGCAGTTCGGATGGAGCGAACCCACCAAGCCCCAAAACCTGATGGATCGCCACCGGCCGGACGTTTACGCGACCGGCGGCGGCTGAGAACGCGGCGGGCCGCTCAATCGAAAAACTCCGCCACCGGCACGGACCAACCGGGCAGGAGGTCGGTCGTCAACGTTTCCCCGGCGGAGAGGGTGCGCGCCGCGTCTTCGGCGTCAGGCAGGTGGATTTCCACCTGTTGGCGGTCCGGCGAGACGAACCAGATTTCCCGCACGCCGAAGTGGAAGTACAGAGGCCGCTTTTTGTGGAGGTCGAGCCGCCCGGTGGACGGCGAGAGCACCTCCACGATGAGATCAGGCGCGCCGGTCGCACCCGGGATCGTCAGGACGTGCGACCTCTCTCGGCTGACAAAATAAATGTCCGGCTCGAAGACGTTGTGTTCGTCCAATCTCACGTCGGAGGGAGCCACGCGAACCTTGCCAAGTTCGGGATGCGCGCGCAGGTACACCCTGATGGATGAAGCCAAATTCAGAACGATGTCTTGATGCTGACCGCTTGGCGTCGCCATAAAATAGAGTTCTCCTTCGACGAGCTGGAAGTACGGCGGCCCTTCCGGCAGCGCGGCGAACTCATCCGCCGTCATGTGCTGATGCGTGGTCGGCAGATACATGATCAAGTAAGATAACAGAACACGCCCGACTCCGACAAACCCGATTTCACCCGCCCGTCCGTCCGGGTCACGCCGGCAGCGGCGGCGGTGCCGGCGAGCGGGTTTGCTGCCCCATGACGCGCGTCGTCCCGGCGGCCACCATCTGGAAGACCGCCACCGCTTCGTCCACGAAGGCGCGCATCGCCGTCAGGTCGGAAACCGGCTCCGGGCGATAGACCACGAGATGTCGCCTGTCCCCGTGCACGCAAAGCCCCGGATGTTGCGCGAACCACGCCGCCGTCGCGGGATCGAACAGGGCGCGCAGGAATTTCTCGTCGAACGACCCAAAAACGTACAGGCGCGTCAGGTCCGGGTATTCCGTGAAGGTGATGG
>CALMVM010000420.1:8042-8488 GCA_937873255.1 uncultured Verrucomicrobiota bacterium
CGCGGCGATGCGGTCGAGGAAGTTTCTTGGGGTCAAGTCGATGGATGCCGGCAGCGAGAAGCCGTCCGCCGTGAGCATCGCCACCCAATGGTGGAACGGGGTCGATTCCCGGTCCTTGCCGACCCCCATTTGCTCGAAATAGGTGTAATCGAACAACTGCGCGTCCACGTTGCCCAGACGCCCGTGCAGGACGTTGGTGATCGACGGGGTGTCCCTGCCGCGGAACAGCGCGAAGCCGGCGGTTTCCGCGAACGGCGGGACCCCGGGCTGATAGGTGCCGGTTTCCATGCGCAGGCCGAGGCTGGCGGCCAGCGCGGGCAGCGCCTTCTCGCGCAAGACGTTCTTCCTGGCGGAACGCACGATCAGAAAGACGATCCCGCCGAAAATGACGAGGAACACCACGCAAAAAAGGCAGATCGCCGCCAGGATGCCGAGGGCGTGAAGAC
>CALMVM010000421.1 GCA_937873255.1 uncultured Verrucomicrobiota bacterium
GTTTGGCCTGGACCTGAACTCGCTGCTTGGCGGGGCGACGGGCCGTCGCCTGCAAACCGTCGCGCAGGGACTCGCCGCGGACCTGCGCACGCTGCCGACCAGCGAATGGAATGCCGCCCTCGCCCGGGCGACCGCCGGCCGGTTGCAAGGCGGCAACGTGCGTGCGGCCATCGTGGACGACCAGGCGAACGTCCTCGCCGGCAGCCTGCCTGCCCTGCCGGCGAACGTCCGCCAGACCCTCGTGCGCCCTCCCCCGCCGCTGGCCTCGGCGCGGCAGAACCTCTCCAACGCCCACCCGGGGATGTTCGATGAATTCCTGGTCGTCAGCGACAACCCGCGTATGTATTGGGCCGGCGCTTACCTGCAAAACGTTGCCTTGCCGGCCCCGGGCAGCCCGCCGCGTTACGCCGCGCTGGTGTTCGCCTCGGAAACATTGCGCGCGGGCGGCTTGTTTTTCAATTACACGCCCTGGACGGTCCTCGGCGGCGGCCTGCTGCTGCTGTCGATCCTGCTCTGGATTCCGTTCGTGCGTCGGCTCACTCGCGGATTGACCGGCATGACCCGGGCTGCCGAACGCATCGCGGAGGGGCATTTCGAGCCGCCGAAAGCCAGCGCGCGCGGCGACGAACTCGGCCGCCTCGGCCGTGCGCTCGCCCACATGGCGGCGCGGTTGGACGGCTACGTCACGGGCCAGAAACGCTTCCTCGGCGACACCGCGCACGAACTCCTCTCCCCTCTCGCGCGCCTGGAGGTCGGGCTTTCCATCCTGGAGCAGCGCGCCAACGACTCCGATGCGCCCGTTATCGAGCGTTCGTTGGGCGAGGTGCGGCATCTGGCGGGCATCGTGCAGGACCTCCTCCTGTTCACGAAGTCGGAGTTGCGCGCCGCGCCGGTCGTCATGGGACCGGTCCCACTCGCGGCGCTGGCGCGTTCGGTCGCCCGGCGCGAGACGACGGACAGCGTGGTCGTCAACGTCGATGCGCCCGAGGAATTGTCCGCCGAGGCAGACCGCGACCTGCTCGACCGCGCGCTTGGCAACGCCGTCCGCAACGCCGTGCGTTACGCCGGACACGCGGGGCCGATTACGATCTTCGCCGCGTCGTCGAAACACGCCCCCGACGAGGTCCGTCTGACCGTGTCCGACCAGGGTCCCGGCGCGCCGGAAGCGGCCTTAAAACAATTGTTCGACCCGTTCTTCCGGCCGGAGACGGCCCGTTCGCGCGAAACCGGCGGCACGGGGCTCGGATTGGCGATTGTGAAGAGTTGCGTGGAGGCGTGCGGTGGCACCGTCAGCGCCAGCAACCGCACGGGCAACGGGCTGGCGGTGACGTTCACGCTGCGCCGCGCACCGGACCGGGGGTGAAAAGTTTCGAGGCAATGGCTCGCCGTTGGCCCTCCGAACTTTTGCATTCTGCATTTTGCATTTTGCATTTCCTCCCCATCTGGCTCACAGGAAACCATGGTGGATCTCCTCCCGACGCAGCCGCAGGTTTTCTCGGTCTATGAACTGACCCGGGCCGTGCGCGCCTGCCTCGAAGAAGGCATCGGCGAGGTCTGGGTGGAAGGCGAGATTTCCAACTACCGCAAGCAGGCTTCCGGGCACCAGTATTTCACGCTCAAAGACGACCGCAGCCAACTCTCCTGCGTGTTTTTCCGCAACACGGCGACCGCCGCCGGAGCCACGGCGTTGGCGGACGGGATGCAGGTGCAGGCGTACGGCGGCCTGACCGTGTACGAATCGCGCGGCCAGTACCAGCTCGTCGTCGGCCTCGTGCAGGCGCGGGGCGTCGGGGCGCTTCAGGCGCGGTTCGAAGCGCTCAAGCGCAAGTTGTTCGCCGAGGGGTTGTTCGATCCCGAGCGCAAGCAGGAATTGCCCGCCTTTCCGCTGACGGTCGGCATCGTGACCTCGCCGACCGGCGCGGCACTCCAGGACATGCTCAACATCCTGCGCCGTCGCGCGCCGTGGATGCGTGTGCTCGTGCACCCCGTTCGCGTGCAGGGTCAGGGAGCTTCGCTGGAAATCGTCAATGCTGTGCAGGAGTTCAACGCCTGGGCGCAAGAGCCCAGCGGACAGCCGTCCGCGCCGAAAGCCGTGGACCTGATCGTCGTCGCGCGTGGTGGCGGCAGCATCGAGGACCTGTGGGAGTTCAACGAGGAAATCGTTGCGCGGGCCATCGCGGCGTCGGCGCTGCCGGTGGTGTCGGCGGTTGGGCACGAGATCGATTTCACCATTGCGGATTTCGCCGCCGACCTGCGCGCGCCGACGCCGAGCGCGGCGGCGGAGTTGATCGCGCCGGACACGGGAGCGTTGCTCGAACGGTTATCCGCGGCGGCGGAGATCTTCGAGCGCGGGTTGCGGGATCGGGTTGAGCGCAATCGCGAACGGCTGGTCGGATTCGCATCGGGGGCGCTGGAGAAGGAACCGCGCCGCCGTTTGCTCGACGCCCGACAGCGTCTCGACCTCGCACAGGAAGGTCTCTCGCGTGCGGCGGCGGACGGACTGCGGGAGTTGCGTTCCCGATTGGATGAAAAAAGCTGCTGTCTACGCGTGGCCGGACTGCAACAATCGTTGGAATTACGAGTTAAACTCGTCGCCACTTGGCGCGAGAAACTCGGCGTCGTGATGTGCTGCGAACAGGCCCGGGTAAAATCGCGTCTGCGCGAGGCCGAGGGCTTGCTGCGCGTGCTCGGACCGCAGGCCACGCTGGAACGCGGCTACAGCATCACGCTGGATGAGCGGGGCGAAGTCATCCGTTCCGCGGCAAGTACAAGTACCGGTGTTCGCATCCGCACGCGACTAGCCAATGGGGAGATTGTTTCGGTTGTCGATTGAGAGCCCGAATCCCAGCGATCGCCGACTTTACTGATCGGCGTAGGCAATGAAACGAAAAAGCCGTATCCATAGGATACGGCTTTTCCAGTAGAGTTCTGGGTGTGACCCCTATCAGAGATCGGCGAGCACCACCGTGTTCTTGCTCGTACCGGTATTGTTCAAATTGTCGTTCGTGGCTGGGTCCAGCAAGTTCACAGCTGTACCCGTTTTGTTGTTTCCCTTGATGACAGGATTCGCTGTAGATCCCGGGGCTGTCGTTAGTAGGTTTTCCAGAGCGCCGCTGTTATCGATACGGATGCAAATCGCTTTGGTGCCACCCCAAACCGCGCCTTTCGCTCCCACCGTGTTGGAGTATTTTCCTGACGCATCACTAGGGCTATCGAAGATAAGGGGAGCAGACGGATAGGATGCATCCGTCAAATTGAGCATGTAGCCATACACATTTTCACCCTTCTCCAGAGTTTTGGCGTGGCCAGGGGCATAGGTGGTATCATAGGCGTTGTCCGGAGTTTTAGATCCGGACACCAACTTGTTAGAAAAAATTGTCTCGCTCGTCAGGTACTGCGGAAACAATGCTCCAAAGTAATCGTTTGAATACGTTGTGTCAGCAGCAAGTGCAGTAGGGGTACCCACGCAAGGATAGGTTCCATCGTTGTCGCCGGCAAATAGCTTGAGCGCCAGACCGATCTGCTTGCACTGCGCCAGCGCCTTGGTTTGCGAGCCCTTGATTTGCACCGTATTGAACACCGGCAGCGCGATGCCCGCGAGAATGCCGATGATGGTGATGACGACGAGCAGTTCAATCAGGGTGAACGCCGCCGTGAACGATTTCTTTTTTATCATGGTGGGGATGGTAGAGGAACTGAGCCCACCGGGAGTGGCGGGTCGGTGCAAAATAAGGTCCCGCCATGGGGGCGTCAAAGACTTTGCGCCCGCGCGCGAAGAAATGTCACGGCGGTAACAATTCGGTAACATTTGCGCTTTCCACCGGCTTGGGAGGGGTCCATTTGAGCCCCACCACGCTCAACGGCGGCAGGCGCAACCCGAGCGAGTGCGAACGCCCTTGCCAAGTCTCTTCGTCTGTGTGCAGGCCGCCGCAGTTGCCGACGTTGCCGCCGCCGTAGGTTTGCGCGTCGCTGTTGAGGATCTCCTGGTAAAACCCGGGAGCCGGCGCGCCGACACGGTAGTTCTCGCGCACGACCGGCGTCGCGTTGACCACGAAAAGCAGCAGGTCGCCGCCGCGCGACTTGCGCACGAAGGAAACCACGCTGTTATCGCTGTCGTTGAAGTCGATCCACTCGAAACCCTCGTAGCTGTCGTCGAGTTCGTAGAGGGCGGGCTCGTGGGTGTAGAGCCAGTTGAGATGTTGCACCATCCGCCGCAGGCCGTCGTGGCGGCTCTCTTGCAGCAGATGCCAGTCGAGACTGCGCGCGTGCGCCCATTCTTTCACCTGGCCGAACTCTACGCCCATGAACAGCAGATATTTGCCCGGGTGCGCCCACATCCAGGCCAGGAACATCCGAAGGTTGGCGAACTTCTGCCACTCGTCGCCGGGCATTTTCTCCAACAGCGATTTCTTGCCGTGGACGACCTCGTCGTGGCTGAGCACGAGGACGAAGTGCTCGCTGAACGCGTACACCAGCGAGAACGTGATGACGCCCTGATGAAACTTCCGGTACGCCGGATCGAGCGCCATGTAGCGCAGGCTGTCGTTCATCCAGCCCATGTTCCACTTGAACCCGAACCCGAGACCACCCAGGTACGTGGGCCGGCTGACGGCGGGCCAACTGGTCGATTCCTCGGCGATGGTCATGATCCCCGGGAACTCCCCGTAGGCGACCTCGTTGAAGCGTTTGAGGAAGTAGATCGCCTCCAGGTTCTCACGTCCGCCGAACGCGTTGGGAATCCACTCGCCCGCCTTGCGCGAATAGTCGAGGTAGAGCATCGACGCGACGGCGTCCACGCGCAGGCCGTCGATGTGGTAGCGGTCGAACCAGAACAGTCCGTTCGCCACGAGGAAATTGCGCACCTCGTTGCGGCCGTAGTTGAAAATGAGCGTGCCCCAATCGGCGTGCTCACCCTGGCGCGGGTCGCTGTGCTCGAACAGATCCGTGCCGTCGAACTCCGCCAGCCCATGTGCGTCTTTCGGGAAATGGCCCGGCACCCAGTCGAGGATCACGCCGATCCCGCGCTGGTGGCAACGGTCCACGAAGTGGCGGAACTCGTCCGGGTTCCCGAAACGGCTAGTGGGCGCGAAATAATTCGTGACCTGATAGCCCCAGCTCCCATCGAAGGGATGCTCGGCGACCGGCATCAACTCGATGTGCGTGAACCCCATGTCGATGACGTAATCCAAGAGTTGGTCCGCCAGTTCGAGGTAACTCAGCGAACGGTCGCCATCCTCCGGCACGCGTTTCCAGCTCCCGAGGTGGACTTCATAAATGCTGACCGGTTCGCGCTGCCAGTCGCGGGTGCGGCGGGACTGCATCCACGCGGCGTCGTTCCAGCCGTAACGGTCGAGGTCCCAGACCATCGACGACGTTTTGATGCCGTGCTGATTGTAGAAAGCGAACGGATCGCTCTTGAGCTGAATGCCGCCGTGCGCGCCGCGCACCTCGAATTTATAATGGGTATTTTCCGCGATGCCGGGAATGAAGATTTCCCACACGCCGACGTTGGTCCATCGACGCATCGGGTTGACGCGCCCGTCCCAGCCGTTGAAATCGCCGACGACGCTCACGCGCTGCGCGTTGGGCGCCCACACGGAAAACGAACACCCGCGCACCCCGCCGACCTCGCGCAAATGCGCGCCGAGCTTGTCGTAGATGCGGTGGTGGTTGCCCTCCTGGAAAAGATGCAGGTCGAGTTCGCCGAGCAGCGGACCGAAGGAATACGGGTCCGCGTTTTCCCACTCGTGGCCGGCGGCGTCCTTGAACCGCAGGCGGTACGCGGGGAGTTCCTCGCCGGCTTCCGGCAGCACCGCTTCGAAGAATCCGGCGTCGTGGACGCGTTCCGCCGGGGTTGTGCGACCGGCCTTGTGCACGTCGACGACCTCGACCTCGACGGCGCGCGGCTCGAAGACACGCACCACCCACTGGTCTCCGACGCGGTGCGGCCCGAGAAAGGCAAACGGGTCGCCGTGGGTCGCGGCGAGGAAGGAATCGAGTTCGGCGCTGTCGAAGGTGAAATGGCGCAATTTCATAGGTCGGGGGCGAGACGGTTGCGTTTCGCCGGACAGGATGCAAAGGAAATCGCGCTGGCGGGGCGGGTTGGTCCTCTCCGGCAAACATCGTTTCCGCGTTCTCGTCCGAGGCGCAAATTTCCCGCCGTTCCGCCATGACGTCGTTCCGCAAACGTGGTAGGCTGCGCCCCGTATGGATTTCCAGCTTTCGTCCGATTACGAACCGCGCGGCGACCAGCAGCAGGCCATCGCCAAACTGACGAAATCCCTCCAGGCGGGCAACCGTCACCAGACCCTCCTGGGCGTGACCGGTTCGGGCAAGACGTTCACCGCCGCCAACGTCATCCGCAACCTCGGCCGCCCGACCCTCGTCATCTCCCACAACAAGACGCTCGCCGCGCAGCTCTACAGCGAGTTCAAGCAATTCTTCCCCAAGAATGCCGTCGAGTACTTCGTCTCGTATTTCGACTACTATCAGCCCGAAGCGTACATCCCGCGCACGGACACCTACATCGAGAAGGACTCCTCCATCAACCAGGAGATCGAACGGTTGCGGTTGTCCACGACGAGCGCGCTGCTTTCGCGTCGGGACGTGATCGTGGTGTCGAGCGTGAGCTGTATCTACGGCCTCGGCTCGCCGGAGGATTATCGCGCGATGCTCACGCCGCTGTCCGTCGGTCAGCAAATCTCGCGGGAGGCGTTTCTGGCGAAGCTCGTGGACATGCTTTACGAACGCAACGACATCCAGTTCGCGCGGGGCAAGTTCCGCGTGCGCGGCGACGTGATCGAAGTCTACCCCGCGAGCGAGGACGAACAGGGCGTGCGCATCGAGTTTTTCGGGGACGAGATCGACCGTCTGAGCATCTTCGACCCGTTGACGGGTCACGTCGAGAAAACCGTGCCGGGACTGACGTTATTCCCCGCGAAGCAATACGTCACCCCGCACGACAAACTCCGCCGCGCGCAGATGACTATCCGCACGGAGTTGGACTCGCGCATCGCCCAGTTCGAGGGTGAAGGGAAACTGCTCGAAGCCCAGCGCCTGAAGATGCGCACCGAGTACGACCTGGAGATGTTGCAGGAGATGGGTTTTTGCTCGGGCATCGAAAACTACACGCGCCACCTGAGCGGCCGGCCGCCGGGTTCGACGCCGTACACGCTGCTGGATTTCTTCCCGGACGATTTCCTGCTCGTCGTGGACGAGAGTCACGCGACGATCCCGCAGATCGGCGGCATGTACGAGGGCGACCGTTCGCGCAAACAGGTGCTCGTGGACTACGGCTTCCGGCTGCCGAGCGCGATGGACAACCGGCCGTTGCGTTTCCCCGAGTTCATGGCGCACCAGCGTCAGTGCTTGTATATCAGCGCGACGCCCGCGCAGTTCGAGATGAACAACAGCGTCGTCGGCAACAAGACGTACGTCCCCCACCCGCGCGAGGCGGCGGCGAACATCGGCGAGGGTGAGACGACGCCGGCCCGTCTTCCCGGCATGAGCGCCGTCGCGGAGGCGGCGGGTTCGTACCTGACGCCGACACCGCGCGAACAGGCCCCGCCCATCCCGAGGCCGAATCTGAAGATCATCCGCCGCCACGCGACGCCGGTCGTCAACGCCGAAAGCGACGGCGAAAACAATTCGAACGGCGATCACTACAAGGACCGCCACGCAACCAGCGACATCGCCGACAGCTTCGACGTGTTCGTGGACGGCCAGCCGCTCATCGTCGAGCAGATCATCCGCCCGACGGGATTGCTGGACCCGCAGATTACCATCCGCCCGCTCAAGAACCAGATCGACGACACCATCGAGGCGTGCCGCCAGCGCATTGAACTGGGCGAGCGTATTCTCGTCACGACCCTGACCAAGCGCACCGCCGAGGATCTATCCGACTACCTGAAAGACGTGGGCTTGAAGGTGCGCTACCTCCATAGCGACATCGACACCATCGAGCGCGTGGAAATCCTGCGAGCATTGCGCGCGGCGGAGTTCGATATCCTCGTGGGCATCAATCTTCTCCGTGAGGGTCTGGACCTGCCGGAAGTCTCGCTCGTGTGCATCCTCGACGCGGACAAGGAAGGCTATCTGCGCAGCCAGACCTCGCTCATCCAGACGGCGGGACGCGCGGCGCGGCACCTGAACGGGTCGGTGATCCTGTTCGCGGATACGGTCACGCAAAGCATGAAAAAGCTCATCGACGTGACCGAGTATCGCCGCAAACGTCAGATCGAGTACAACACGGCAAACGGCATTACCCCGCAGAGTGTCAGACGCGCGGTGCAGGAAAGCCTGCACATGATCCTCAAGGGCAAGGACAAGGAGGCGAGCGTCATCCGCGAGGCGGGGGGCGACTTCAGCATCAGCGAGGTGTTGCGCGAACTGGAAGCCGAGATGGCGGCGGCGGCGGCGAGCCTGGAATTCGAGAAGGCGGCGCTGTTGCGCGACCAGATCATGGAACTGAAAAACGGCACGGGCATTTCCAAGATCGAGCCCAAGCGCCGGCCGGGGAAGGTCAGTTATGTGAAGAAATCCTACGGCAGCGGCGCGGGACGCGTGGCCGAGTCGCCGGCCAACGCGAACGGCAGCGTCCCCCGGCGGCCATTGAAGTACCGCCGGCCCGGCGGCGAGCGCGCGGGGGATTAGCCGCAGTGGGCTTTTCATGCCGTGTGCCAGGCTTCGATTTTCCCGTCTACCATGAATGTCATCGGATACGGCGAAGACGCACTCACTTATTGGGCGTTACAACATCGACTCGGCGAAATTCTTGAAAGGCTCGACGACGCTAGCGACCCCCGGGACAGCAGCGTCTATTTTCGACCGAGTTTTGGCAGGCGCGGCAATCCGCCGGTCCCTGCCGGTAGCGTGGCTCGAAGCTCT
>CALMVM010000422.1 GCA_937873255.1 uncultured Verrucomicrobiota bacterium
TGGCTGGGCCACGGTGCTGCGCGATGATCGCCAGATCGGCGTCGCTGAAGGTATAGCGGCGGATCAGTTCTGCCTCTGTGTCGGGCAGGGCGAGTAGACTGGCAAGCTCAGCGTCGGAAAGGGATGGTGCGGCGGGGCATGGTCAAGCGTCCTTGCAGACGCATGACTACCGGCTTTCGAGCGGCTGCTGAACTGGATAGAATTACCATCCATGAGAACGCTCCGCTCACCGCTGCTGAATGAACTTTGCGACGATGCACGAAAAACGGTCTCCCAGAGCCTTAACGTGCTTTATCATCCGTTTTCTACGTCGGCCCGGGATGCGTTCACGCAGTGCACGGGCGCTTTCGGCCGAACGACCCCCGACGAAGTAGGCAACCACCTGGCGGGTCTGACGGCAGAGGGCGATCCACACCCAGCGCGTGTTAACCTTGGAGCCGACAAAGCTCCAAAGCTCGTCGAGTTCGAGCACGTCGCCCTGCTCGGCGGGCAAAAGCGTCTCACTCAGCGGCGGGCAGCTTTCGGCTTTTTTTCGAGCCAGCGTGAAATCGTGTGCCGAGCCACGCCGAAGACACGCTCCGCCGCCCGCAGGCTCAGGCGTTCGGTGGCCACGGCGCGCAGCACCTCGTCCTTGCGCTCCGGGGCGGTCTCCCGACTCTTGGGGTGCAAGACCCGGCACGCCCCATACGCCCGGCAGCGGAACTGTTGGTGGCCGCAAACGTTTTTGCCGTTCTTGACGATGTGTTCGCGGCCGCACGCCGTGCAGCGCGGCGTGGCGTCTACTGCCAACGAAGATTTTCGTGCCATTGCCCAGCATGGCAGATAGTCCCGTCGTTGTCATTTAACCAATACCCACTGCCGGCGTATGTTTGATAGTCGGTAAGAACTTGGAAGACACCTGGCACATCGATCTCCTATCGTTTGCCACGCTAGGTTCCGAAATACCCGCCTCCCGCTGAAGTTTATGTTTCGGAAGACCTTTTTGCTCCCAACGCAACGACTATGAAGTTCAGCCTTCCCTACGATCACAAAACCATCGACATCGACATTGAGGATTCGAAGGTTGCCGCGGTTCTTGCCTCCAAGATCGACACCTACCAACCCAAAGGTTCCGAGGAGGAGCTGGTCGAAGCGGCTATGGACAACCCCATCGGGTCTCCGAAGCTCGAGGAACTGGTCAAGGGCAAGAAAAACATCGTGATGATTGCCTCGGACCACACGCGTCCGGTGCCCTCGAAGCTTCTCACCCCGATCCTCCTGCGACGCATCCGGTCCACCGCGCCCGACGCGCAGGTCACCATCCTCATCGCGACTGGCACCCACGTCGGTTCCACCCCGGAGCAGCTCAAGGCCAAGTTCGGGGAGGATATCATCGCGCACGAAAAGATCGTCATGCACGACTGCCGCAACGAGGGTGCCATGGTCCGCATCGGCACCTTGCCTTCCGGGGGCGAATGCAGCATCAACAAGCTCGCGGTCGAAGCGGACCTGCTCATCGCGCAGGGCTTCATCGAGGCGCACGATTTCGCGGGGTTCTCGGGCGGGCGCAAGTCCGTGCTGCCGGGGGTCAGCTCCCAGAAGACCATCATGACCAACCACTGCTCGGAATTTTTGAGTAGCCCCCAGGCCCGGCCGGGCGGGTTGGACGGCAACCCCCTTCACACCGACATGCTCTACGCCGCCGAGCAGGCCAAGCTCGCTTTCATCCTCAACGTCGTGCTCAATGGCAAGCGCACGGTGCTCGGCGCATTTGCCGGGCACCACGAGAAGGCCCACCGCGCCGGCTGCGACTTCCTCTCCTCGCTCTCGACGATGAAGAAGGTGGTCAGTCCCATCACCATCTCGACGAACGGCGGCTACCCGATGGACCTGAACGTCTACCAATCCTTCAAGGGCATGGGGACCGGCGCGACGAACAACGAAAAAGGCGGCGTGCTCATCATGATCGCCGGCCTGCGGGACGGGGTGGGTGGAGACGATCTCTACGAAGCGTTCTGCAAGTCAGCGAGCCCGCAGGCGTTGCTGGATTCGATCCTGCACGTTGGCCGGCAGGAGACCACGCAGGACCAATGGGCGGTGCAAAAGCTGGCCCGCGTGCTGGTCGAGCACCAGGTCATCATCGTCTCCGACATCATCGATCCCAACATCATCACCAGCATGAAGATGCAAATCGTCAAAACGCTCGACGAGGCGTTGAAGATCGCGCGCGAGATCAAGGGGCAGGATGCGAAGATCACCGTGGTTCCGAACGGGCTGAGCATCATCCCCGCGGAATGAAACGTGCGAACCGAACTCGTGTTAGCCAACAGGGGGCTTGCGTCCGAGTTTCTCCTCCATGCGTCGACCATATCATGATCTCAACGCCCCATGCGGATAGGGCATTCCAAGCCTCCTGACCCGCACAGACAATCAACGAGTAATGTTCTTCTGTTGCCATCGCCCCGGTGATTCTCCTTCCCGTTTACGGAAGGCATCGCTGAAGTGGCTCTGGCTGTAAAAGCCGACGTTAAACGCCACGTCGCACAGAGTAAACATCCCCCGGCAGAGCCGGGGGCTTTGGGGATGGGAGCCCCTCAAAGAGGCTGGCTCTGCCGCGCGTCTGGCGTCGCAGGCCAGTGTCTTGGCCGTGCCTCTTCAATCCCATGCTTTCCTTGCGCCCCTGCGGGCCTGCCGCCAAAGGTGACCATTCCAGGGTTGCCAGTCACCCGATTGCAAGGCACCTCTTCGCTTCTGTTCTCGTGGGGGTCGCGGGTGGTGCGCTTTGGTCGGCTCACGGCCCCACGCAAACCGCACTGAGCAAAGCGGAGGGTTGCCACTGGCACCTCGTCAAACCGTTCGGGTGGGATGAACTTCAAGCCATCATAGAAGAAGCGGACCACGCGGATGAGCCTGGCGGGAAGTGGGATCGGTCTGGTCAGTAGCCTCAAGAAATCCACGCCGTTACACGGCTGCCCGCTCCCGTGCAGCCTCCTCCAGCGCAACGTCGAGTTCCTCGGGTTTGATCGGCTTGAGCAGGTGGTGACGGTAACCCGCTTCCTGGCTCCTGAGCTGGTCTGCTCCCATGCCAAAGCCGCTCATGGCGATGGCGTAGATGGGCCGGGGTAGTTGCAGGTGGCGCATGAGCATCCAACCGTCACCATCCGGCAGGCCGATGTCGGAAATCAGCACGTCGCAATCCGCCGTCGGCAACGCCGCCAGCGCCTTGGTCATGGAATCGGCCGATTGCACGGTGTGGCCGAGCATTTCCAGGTACATCTGCATGTACTCCAGGGTATCGGGATGGTTCTCGATCAGGAAGATCCGCAACGGCTTCGGAGAACAGGCAGGAGAGGTCGCGGCAGTCATGAATCGAGCAACGGATTCGCCCGCTCGGACCAAACCGTTTGTGACGCAGACCGCTTTCCTTGAAATTGAGGCGGGCTGTCTTGGCTAGAGTTGTTCTGCCTCATTCAATTGGCAGCTTCCACGGCTCCGAGCATGGTGGTGGTCGGCAAGGTAACGGTAAAAGTCGCGCCCTGGCCAGGCCCCGGGCTGCTGGCGCGCAGGGTGCCTCCGTGCGCTTCCACCGTGCCCTTGGCAATGGCCAACCCCAGCCCCAGTCCGCCGAACTCACGGGTGATGTTCGCGTTGGCCTGCTCGAAGGGCCGGAAGACCCGCCCAAGGGATTCCGAGTCCATCCCGATCCCAGTGTCGGTCACTTCCACCACTTGGTCGGTCCCTTCACGGCGAGAGCGGAGGTGGATGGCACCGCCTCGTGGCGTGAACTTGCTCGCGTTCTTGAGCAGGTTCCAGAACACCTGCTGCAGGCGGGCAAAGTCGCCGCTCACGGTGTGCTCGGCGGCCTCCAGGCTCACGGTGAGTTGCTGCCCTTTGGCCTCGATGTCGGGCGAGGACACCTCCACGGCTCGCTCGATGGACTCGTGCAGGTCCATGGGACGGCGCACGATCTCCATCTTGCCTTGGGCGATGCGCGTGACATCGAGCATGTCGTCGATGAAGCGCGTTTCCAGCTCCACGTTGCGCCGGATCATGGCGTGCGCCTTGCTCACCACCTCCGGCAGATCCTGGCGGCGGCCCAGCGAGGCCAGCGCCATGGTGATGGGCATGAGCGGGGTGCGCAGTTCGTGGGAGAGCACGGCCAAAAAATGATCCTTCGCCGCGTTGGCTGCCTGCGCTTGCGCCCGCGCGTGCACGAGGTCTTCGGTGTCCGTGGCGCTGCCAAACCAGCCGAGCACGTGGCCCGCCTCGTCCTTGAGCGGCACGTTGCGCCCGATGTGCCAGCGGTACACGCCGTCCGCCCGGCGCAGGCGGTAGTCGGTGTCGAACACCTCGCCCGCTGCCAGGGCGCGCTGCCAGTGTTCGACCGAGGCAGGCGCGTCGTCGGGATGCACGATGGCCTGCCAGCCAAGGTTGGCGCTTTCCTTGAAGGAAAGGCCCGTGTACTCGAACCAGCGCCCGTTGAAGTAATTGGCTTTGCCCTCCGCATCATTGGCCCAGATGACCTGCGGCACGGCGTCGGCCAGCGTGCGAAAACGCCCCTCGCTCTCACGCAGCGCGTCATCCGTGCGCTTGGCCTCCGACAGGTCGCGCATGATCTTGACGTAGCCGATGATCGTCCCGTCATCCTCGCGCAACGCCATTGTCACGCCGCTGCCGTAGAAACGCTCGCCTCCCCGGCGCAAGTGGTAGCGCTCGTTCTCGGCGTGGCCCTCGGCCTTGGCCTTCTCGGTTTCCAGCACCGGGGCGTTCGCCGCCCGGTCCTCTGGGGTGAAGACGATGTCGCCGGGCTGGCCCAGGATCTCCGCTTCCGTATAGCCGAGGATGATTTGCGCGCCGGGGCTCCAACTGGTGACGCGGCGCTCCAGGTCGAGGGTAAAGATGGCGTAGTCATTCGCGCTGTTGACGATCAGGCGCAGCCGCTCCTCGGTCCGGCGGCGTTCGGCCTCGGCGCGCTTGCGCTCGGTGATGTCCACGAAGGTGAGCACCAACCCGCCGATGTGATCCTCTGTCGTGCGGTAGGGCTGGAAACGGACCAGGAACCAGTGCTGATCGTCCGTGCCGTCCACCTCGCGCTCGACGGGCACGAGCGTGCGCAACACCTTCTCGGCGTCTGCCTCGCACTCGGAGTATTCGAGCCGCTGCTTGACGTGCGCCAGCGGGCGGCCCACATCGGTCGGAATCAGGAAGAAAGGCTCAGCCGCGTTGGGCGTGAAACGGGTGATCCGCAACTCGCGGTCCAGGAACACCGTGATGATGTTCGTGGCGTTCATGAGGTTGTGCAGGTCGCTGTTGGCGTGGCCAAGTTCGTCCACGTTGGTCTTGAGTTGCGTGTTGACGGTGTGCAACTCCTCGTTGATGGACTGGAGTTCCTCGCGGCCGGTTTCCAGTTCCTCCGAGGCGCTCCTTAGCTCCTCGTTCATGCTCTGGAGTTCCTCGTGGCTGGATTTGTACTCCTCGGCACTTGCCTCGTAGCGTTCCACGGTGTCGCGCAACTGACCGCGCACGTGTTCGACCTCCTGCTCCAGATGGCGCACGACGGCTTCCGTCTCCAGGCGTGGCGGCACGCTGCCGCTGGCCGCCGGGTCCGGGTCCCGCGCCGCGAAGCTCACCAGCAGGTAGCTGGGGGCCAGCTCGGGGGCGGGGGCCACGCGCAGGTCCACCATCCGGGCCGCGCCCTCCAGCGTGATGGGCACGCCGAACACCTCCACGGGCGCGCCTGTTTCCACCACCGCAAAGAGCGCGCCGCGCAGCTCCGTGCGCAGGTCCGGGTGGATCGAGCGCAGCAGGTTCATGGTCGGCAGGCCGCCGACAGGCTGCATGAAGCGGCCCGCGTGCTCCGAGAGATGGACGATGTCGTGGCGCTCGTTGAGCATGACCGAAGGCGGCGCGCAACGCTCGATGAACCGGAAATGCAGCTCGGTCAGTGCCGCGCGCTCCTCCGAGGGAGGCAAAGCGGACGTCGGGGAGAAGGCCGTGGCTATCGTCTGGCTAAAGATCGGGCTGGGCAGCACCGGCGCTTCCCTGGCCTGCAAGACGCGTTGCAGTGTGCCGGTGCCCGTGGGCACGGGCAGGCCCACGTGCTGCACGGTGCGCCGCACGTAGAAGCGGTGTTTCTTGTCCAGAGTCTGGAAAAGTTCGTTTTCCTCGGGCACGGATTCGGAGCTGCCCAGGAAAAGCTTGCCCTCCGGCTTGAGCGCGAAGTGGAAGATTTCCAGGGCCCGGTCCTGCGCCTCGCGGTTGAGGTAGATGAGCAGGTTGCGGCAGGACGCGAGGTCGAGCTTGGAAAAAGGCGCGTCCTTGAGCAGATCGTGCTCGGCGAAAAGGACGATCTCGCGCAGCTCCCGGCGCACCCGGTAGCCGCGCGCGTCCTTGACGAAGAAGCGCGCGAGCCGCTCCTCGCTCACGTCGGCGGTGATGGCGTGCGTGTAGACCCCCGCGCGCGCGTGCTCGAAGGCTTCTTCGTCCAGGTCGCAGCCAAAGACCTGGATGCTGGGCGGGTGGCTGAGTGTGCGCGCGTGCTCGACGAGCAGCATCGCCAGGGAGTACGTCTCCTCGCCCGTGGCGCACGCCGCCGTCCACACCCGCACGGTGTCCTCCGGCCCCTTGCCCGCGAAGAGCGAGGGGATGATGTCTTTTTCCAGCGCCGCGAAGGTGTCCCGGTCGCGGAAGAAGTTGGTCACGGAGATGAGCAGGTCCTGCAACAGGGCTCCCGCCTCGCCCGGGTGCGTGCGCAGAAAGCTCACGTAGTCGGGCAGGTTGGGGACCCCGTTGATTTGCAGGCGGCGCGAGACCCGCCGCACGATGGTCGCGCGCTTGTAGTAGGTGAAGTCGTGGCTGGTGCGGGCGCGCAGGAAACCGAGCACCTCGCGTAGGGCCGCCTCGTCGATATCCAGCGGAGGCAGGGCGGGCTTGGCAGGCTGCGGACCGTCTTCGGGGGGCAGGCGCAGGGTCGCCCCGTTGGCGCGGTATTCCACGATGCGCGCGGGCATGTTGACCACGCGCAGCACCCAGTCCACCATGCCCGTGTCGATGGCGTTGGAAGGCATGGAGGCCTGCTCGGCCTCCTCCGGGTCTTGAGCGATGGTCAGCCCGCCGCGCTCCTTGATGCGCTTGAGCCCGATGGACCCGTCGCCGTCCGCGCCCGAGAGCACCACGGCGGTGGCCTGGGGGCCGTGGGTGTCGGCCAGGGTACGGAAGAACATGTCCACGGCCACGCGAGTGCCGCGCTGCGGATCGAGGTTGGTCAGGCGCAGGTGGCCATCGACGATGAGAAGGTGCTTGCCCGGCGGGATGACGTACACGCGGTTGGCTTCCACCCGCTCGGCGTCCCGCGCCGCCCGTACCGGCATGGCGGTCGTCGCTTGGAGCAGCTCGGGCAGGGTGCTCGGGTGGTCGGGCGAGAGGTGGAGGATGACCACGTAAGCCATGCCCGTCTCGGCGGGCAGCACCTGGAAGAAATTCTTGAGCGCCTGGATGGAACCTGCCGAGCCGCCCAGGGCAACCACTGGCAACTGGTTGTAGTTGCGCGCGGGCACGAGGTTGTCGATCTCGTCCGCGTGGATTTCCTCGATGAGATCGGGGGCGACCGCCGGCAGCCCCTGGGCCAGGGCGGACGGCGACTCGGCAGCCTCCGGGGCGTCGGACCCGGCTTCGGCACCTTGCGGATGATCGTTTTCGGTAGGCATGGCTAGGGAAAGCGTATTCGCTGCTCCGGGAAAGTCGAGTCTCCCAAAAGCTGAGGGGTCAACCCTTAGCGCTCATTCGTTCGGATTTGTAACCGTCATCCACCCCTGCTAGGAAAATCAAAACTAGTGGGATCGCTGTCGCAACGACCAAGTTTTGACCCTGTCCTCAATGTGAGAACCTTCATGCTTGGAAGGTTCAGCATCACGAGTTTGTCCCGCACCACTGTCCACAGCAGGATTGCGCCGCTGCTAGCCGCGAGACGCCGACTCAAAATTACACGCTGCTTCAGAGCGCAATGGCCACTGTCGGCAAGTTCAGAGATTAGAGCCTGTCGTTCATTTTGGGTGAGGTAAAGTGGCGGCCATGAGCCGCAAAGTTTACCCGACCGATGTCACCGATGAGGAGTGGGCCTTCGCCGTGCCGTATCTGACCTTGATGAGGGAGGATGCCCCGCAACGCCTCCACGCGTTGCGTGATCTCTTTGACGCCGTGCGCTGGATGGCCAAGGCGGGCTGCCCCTGGCGGATGCTGCCCGGCGACTTTCCAGCGTGGACGGCCGTCGAGCAGCAGGCCAAGCGTTGGATGGAGGCCGGCTGCTTTGAGGCCATGGTGCATGATCTCAGAATGGTCCTGCGCCGACTCCATGAGCGTCACGAACAACCCAGCGCCGTGGTGCTCGACGGGCGCACGCTCCAAAGCAGCCCGGAGAGCGGCGCGCGAGCGGGTTACGACGGCTACAAACGCAAAAAGGGTAGCAAGGTGCATATGGCCGTGGACACGTTGGGCAGTCTGTTGGCGCTGGTGGTCACGCCCGCCAACGAGCAAGAACGTGCCCAGGTCGCCGCCTTGTCCGAACAGGTGCAGGAGGTCACCGGAGAAAACGTTGATCTGGCGTATGTGGACCAGGGTTACACCGGCAAGAAAGCTGCCTCGGCGGCCGCCGCTCACGGCATCGAACTCGAAGTCGTCAAACTCGCCGAAGCCAAGCGTGGGTTCGTGCTCTTGCCCCGGCGATGGGTCGTCGAACGCTTCTTCGCTTGGATGGCGAGATTCCGGCGGCTTTCGCGCGACTACGAACGCCTTCCCACCACCCTCGCCGGTCTACATTGGCTGGCTTTTGCCTGTCTACTGCTGGGTAACTTGTTCAAGATCAACCCCTAAAATGAACGACAGGCTCTAGAACGCAAGATTTTCCTGCCCATTTACTTGCGTAATAATCCTTATTGCGAATCCTTTCAGAATATAACATGCAAAAAGCCGTTATTATTGGGAATTCGTGTGAAATGGCCGAATGGGCAGGCAAAAAATTGCTTTCAGAGGCGGTTGGGAGGCAACCGCCGCTACCTACCGATGCAAGAGACCGTCAGGAAACGGAGCAATCCATCTCGCGACACCGGCGCAGTAGAACGGCGTATTGCCGTTGGTCATCAGCCAATGGCCGGCGACATCAGGTTGTCGGATCAGAGCGGAAGCGA
>CALMVM010000423.1 GCA_937873255.1 uncultured Verrucomicrobiota bacterium
CCTCGAAGCCCGGCTGCGCGCGTGGCGTCCCGCCGAGTTGCCGTCCGCGCTGCGCACGCGGCTGCACTCCGCCGACCCACGGCCCGCGCGCACCGCCGCGCCAAGGGCCGGCGCGATGGCGTGGGCGTTGGCGGCGGCGGCCTGCCTCGCGTGGCTGGCTGTGCGGTTCATCGCGCCGTCCGGTCAGGAGAACCACGCGTCGGACGCCGGACCGGGCGGTTCCCCCACCCTCGGCCGCGCGCCGGAGCCGGACCGGTTCGCCGATCTGCACTGGACACCCGGCGCGAGCCTGACGATGAATCTCGCCACGGGCGTCCCCCCGGGCGTGGTGCCCGTCGCCTGGCGATTGGACGGCGGCCGGGCCGAATTATCGGACCTGATTCTGGTCCGGTCCGCCGACGGCAAATTGCCTCTGAATGTCGATTGCCAATTTTGAACAACCACACGAACATGCAGTCAAACGCAGCCCTACTTATGAAAATCCGTCTAACCCTCACCAGCCTCCTGGCCGCCGCCTTCTGCGCGGCAGCCCCCGCCGCGCACGCGCAGAAGATCGCCACCGTGGACATGAACAAGGTCTTCAGCGGCTATTACAAGACCAAGGACGCCGAGAACAAGATCAACGACGCCCGCGAGGTCGCCAAGAAGGAACTCGACGAGCGCATGGAGAGCCACAAGGTGATGCTCGACGAGATCAACCAGCTCAACAAGGACATCGACAACCCGGCGTTGAGCGCCACGGCCAAGAGCGACCGCCAGAAGAAGCGCGAGGACAAGATCGGCCAGGTGCGCCAGCTTGAACAGGAAATCCAGGAGTTCAAGAACTCCCGCGAAAAGCAGCTCCAGGAGCAGGCCGTGCGCATGCGCAACCAGATCGTCGAGGAGATCATGAAGGTCGTCAGCGACCACGTGAAGGACAAGCACTACGACATGGTGTTCGACAAGAGCGGCCAGAGCCTCAACGGCGTGCAGTTCGTGTTGTACTCGCAGGAGAACATGGATTTCAGCGACGATGTCATCACGGCGCTCAACAAGACGCGTCCGAGCACGCCGGCGGCGACGCCCGCCCCTAGCCGGCGGCCCAACTAATCTTAGTCGCCCGGTTGCGCCGACGCACGGGCAGTCTCATCCAACCCAGGCGGGCAGGCTCGACAGCGGGCCGCCCGCCTGTTTCTTTTTGGAAGGCATTCTGCATTTCCGATGACTCCCCTCTCCTCCCTCCTCCCCACCCTCGGCGGTGATTTGCTCGCCGGTTCGCCCGATACGCCCATCGGCGGCGTCGCCTCGCTGGCGGAAGCGGGCGCGGGCGAAATCTCGTTCTTCGGCAACCCGAAATACCTGCCCGCGCTGAAGCGTTCGCGCGCGGCGGCCGTGCTCGTGCCGCGCGGATATCCGCCGGAGGCGTTCGGGTGGAATCCCGACGGCGGCACGCCCGCCCTCGTCGCGGTGGAAAATCCTTCGCTGGAGTTCGCCAAGCTGGTCGAGCGGTTCACCCCGCAGCCAATCGCGGACGTGCCGGGCATCGACCCGACGGCGGTGCTCGGGCGCGACGTGCGCCTGGGCCGGGACGTTTGCATCCGGCCCTACGCCGTGATCGAGGACGGCGCGGAGATCGGGGATGGCGTGTTCGTCGGCGCGCACGCGTTCATCGGCGCGGGCAGCACGGTCGGCGCGGGCAGCCGGATCTATCCGCATGTCACGATCCGCGAACATTCCCGCATCGGCCAACGCGTCATCATCCACAGCGGCACGGTCATCGGCGGCGACGGCTTCGGCTTCGAGCAAAAGGACGGTCGGCACGTCAAGATCCCGCAGACCGGCATCGTGCAGATCGACGACGACGTGGAGATCGGCGCGAACGTCACCATTGACCGCGCGCGCTTCGGCCGCACGCACGTCGGCGAGGGCACCAAGATCGACAACCTCGTCCACCTCGCGCACAACGTCGTCGTCGGCCCGCACTGCCTCCTGGTCGCGCAGGTGGGCATCTCGGGCAGCACGCGCCTGGGCAAGTACGTGACGCTGGCGGGTCAGGTCGGCGTCGTCGGGCACGTCGAGATCGGCGACGAGGCCGTCGTGGGCGCGCAGGGAGGCGTCAGCAAGAGCGTGCACCCCAAAACCGTGATGTGGGGTTGTCCGGCCGAGCCGTTGGATAAATTCAAGGAGCTTCACGCCTACCGGGGCCGTCTGCCGAAACTGGTGGAGCGCGTCAAAAAACTGGAGGCGGAACTCGCGGAGTTACGCGCGCTGCTGACGCAGGGAGAAACTCCCGCGTGAACCACGCCGGACTTCCCCCGCCCCTGCCGCCGTTGCGCCGGCTCGCGCCCGCCCGCTGGGGCCTGCGGATCGCCATCGTCGCCGCCGTCCTGGGCGTGTTCGTTTTCCTGGGCTTCTGCGCGCTGATCGCCCTGCGCGTGGGCGGCATGATCGTGCCTTACAAAATCCCGACGGCCAACATGGCGCCGGCGATCAACCGCGACGACCAGATTTTCATGGAAGGCATCACCTACCGTTTCCGGCCGCCCGCGCGGGGCGAGATCATCGTCTTCGAAGCGGACGCACTCCCCAACACAAAACCGGGCGAGCGGTACGTCAAACGTCTGGTCGGCCTGCCGGGAGACCGACTCCGTATCTCCGGCGGCACGCTCTACATCAACGATCAGCCCTCGCCGCTTCGCAACAAGGCGGGCGAGATGCATTACACGACCGGGATGGGCACCTATCTCAGGGACGACGGCGACACGTTCACGGTGCCGTACGGAAAGTATTTCGTGCTCGGAGACAATTCGCCCAACAGCGCCGACAGCCGGATGTGGGGCGCGATCCCGACCGGTTGGGTGACGGGCCGTGCCGTGTACTGCTATCGCCCGTCCCGGAACGCCGGCTGGCTCCGTTGACGGGGCGGGTTCGCGTTCGCAAATCGCCTCACCACGCCATGTCGTCGGGCAGCGGCGCTTCCACCGTGCGCGGACCCTCCCCGTCGCCGGGGTCGAACGTCAGCCGGTGCGAGTGCAGCGCGTGGCGGTCCAGCCAGAGGTCGCGGGCGAGCGCGGGCGTCCAGCCGGTTTCGATGAAGCGCAGGTAACACGTTTCGTCGGGACCGTAGATCTTGTCCCCGACCACCGGATGGCCGAGATGCGCGAGATGCACGCGGATCTGGTGCAGACGGCCCGTTTCGGGCACGGCGCGCACGAGGCTCCAGCGTTCGCCGTCGGCCGCGCGCACGCCGCGCCGTTGCACCATGAAATGCGTCCGCGCCGGCGCGCCGTCGGGATGGACCGCGCGCTTGAGCCAGATCGCCGATGGCCGCCGTTCGCCCTGGCGCAGCAAGGGGGCATCGACCGTCGTGACGTCCCACGCCGGCCAGCCGCGCACGAGCGCGAGATATTCCTTGCCGATGCGACCACGCATCATGTCGAGCGAGAACCGCCGCGCCGCCGCCGCCGTCTTGGCGACGAGCATCAGGCCGCTGGTCTCACGGTCGAGCCGATGGATGAGCGACACCTGCCCGCCGCAGGCGAGTTCGTAGGCGAGCAG
>CALMVM010000424.1 GCA_937873255.1 uncultured Verrucomicrobiota bacterium
CGTATGTTCTGGAGCTTCTCCAGGACGCTTATCTCACGACCAAGGACCAGGCATTCGAAGCCCAGGAGAAAGCCACGCAGGAAGATAAGGGCGTCATCCAGGCTCTGATCGAACTCGGCTTCATCACCCAGGAGGACGTGACCAAGACGGTCGCCGCGTCCTCCAACATGGAGTACGTCGATCTGGGCGCGATCCTGGTCAAACCCGAGATCATCGACCTGATCCCGCGCGACAAGGCATACCGCTACAAGGCGATCCCCGTCACGATGAACGACGAGGTGCTCGTCGTGGCGATCAGTGATCCGCTGGATTTCGACACGCTCGACAACCTGCGCTTCCTGCTCAAGCGCGAGATCGAGACGGTCTGTTCAACACCCGAGCAGATCAGGCAGGCGCTCATCAAATACTACGGCAGCGCCGAGGAGGCCGGCGACATGATGCTCGGCGCGCTCGGGCGCGACGAGGAGATGACCGGCGTCGATCTGATGAGCAGCGCTCAAGACGAGGCGAACTCGGGCGACTCGGCCATCATCAAGCTGGTTTCCCTGCTGTTGCTCGAAGCCTACAAGACGCGCACGAGCGACATTCATATCGAGCCGCTGGAAAAGCGCTGCCGCGTGCGTTTCCGCATCGACGGCGTGTTGCAGGAGATGCAGAACCCGCCCAAGAAGCTGCAATCGGCCATCGTCAGCCGGCTCAAGATCATGAGCGGCTCGATGAGCATTGCCGAGAAGCGCCTCCCGCAGGACGGCCGCATCCAGGTGAAGATGGGCAAGAAGTCCATCGACCTGCGCGTTTCCACGATCCCGACCAACCACGGCGAGAGCGTGGTCATGCGTATCCTGGACAAGTCGAGCCTGTCCCTCGGCCTGCCGGAGTTGGGGTTCCTCACGGACGACCAGGCGACGTTCGAGCGGCTCATCACGCTGCCCGACGGCATTTTGCTTGTGACCGGCCCGACGGGTTCCGGCAAGACGACCACGCTCTACGCGTGCCTGAATTACATCAACCGGCCCGACCGCAAGATCATCACCGTCGAGGACCCGGTCGAGTACCAGATGACGGGCATCAACCAGGTGCAGGTCAACGCGGATATCGGCATGACGTTCCCGGCCGCGTTGCGTTCGATGCTGCGGCAGGCGCCGAACATCATCATGATCGGTGAGATTCGAGACCTGGAGACGGCGAGCATCGCCATCAACGCGAGCCTCACGGGCCACCTTGTCTTCAGCACGCTGCACACGAACGACGCCCCCGGCGCGGTGGCGCGTCTGGTGGACATGGGTATCAAGCCGTTCCTCGTCGCCACGTCGATCCGCGCGATCATGGCCCAGCGCCTCGTCAGGAAACTCTGCCCGAACTGTCGCCAGCCCGCCGAACTCACCGAGACCGAGTTGCGCGCGCTACGCATCGAGGAAAGCCAGATGGACCACGCCAGCCCAATGGGCGCAGTCGGCTGCGACAACTGCCGCCACAAGGGATATCGCGGACGCATGGGCATTTTCGAGGTGTTCGAGATCAACGACGAGGTGCGGTTCATGATCAACGACCGGCTTTCCACGATGCAGCTCCGTCAGCGCGCGCGCGAACTTGGCATGCGGACCCTGCGCGAGGACGGCGTGCGCAAGGTGCTCTCGGGTTCGACGACGGCGGAGGAGGTCGTCAGCGCCACGATGGGAGACGCGGCCTGACGAACGCGGAATTCGGAACTCGGAACGGGGAACGGCAGAAAACCAAAAGGAAAGCGCTGCACTCCGACTGCCATGCTTACAAGGCATCCCTGCGCCTGATTCTGACCTCTGCAGTTCCGAGTTCCGCGTTCCGAGTTCCCACTTTCCGCCATGACTCCCGTCGAAGATCTCCTGCGGCTCGTCCTGGAAGAGGGCAGCTCAGACCTGCACATTTCCGCCGGCGCGCCACCGTCGATCCGTCTGGACGGGCAGATCGTCAAACTCAACCTGCCCGCCTGGAGCGCCGCCGACGCCGAGGAAGGCGCGCGTAGCATCGCCAAGGATCAGCACATCAAGAAGTTGTACGAAGATGGCGGGGTGGACTTCGCGCTGACGTTCCGGGACGACGCCCGTTTCCGGGTCAGCCTGTTCTTGCAGAAGGGGTCCATCGGCATCGTGGCGCGGCTGATTCCCAAGCGCATCCTCTCCATGGAGGAGATCGGGCTGCCGGCCGCCATGCACGAGTTGATCCACATCCCGCGCGGCCTGGTGCTCGTCACCGGGCCGACCGGCTCGGGCAAATCGACCTCGCTCGCCAGCATGATCAATGTCATCAACGAGCGTTCGCGCCTGCACGTCGTCACCATCGAGGACCCGATTGAGTATTATCACGAGCACAAGCAGGGCATCGTCAACCAGCGCGAGGTCGGCGTGGACGTGCCGACCTTCAGCGAGGCGCTCAAGCGCGTGTTGCGCCAGGACCCTGACGTGATCCTCGTCGGCGAAATGCGCGACCTGGAAACGATGGAGGCCGCCATCACCGCCGCCGAAACCGGTCACCTCGTGTTCTCGACGTTGCACACCACCGGCGCGGCCCGCACGGTGGACCGCATCATCGATGCGTTCCCCACCACCCAGCAGGAGCAGGTCCGCATCCAACTCGCCTCGAACCTGAAGGCGGTACTCAGCCAGTTGCTCATCCCACGCGCGGACAATCCCGGGCGCGTGGCGACGTTTGAATTGATGATCAACACGCCGTCGATTTCCGCGTTGATCCGGGAAAACAAGACGTTCCGCATCGGCAACGACATCCACACCGGCAGCAAGTTCGGCATGGTGTCGCTGGAATCGCACATGGTCGATCTCCACCATCGCGGGCTCATCAGCCAGGCCGATGTGCTCGCCCGCGCGCAGGACACCGTCGTCGCCCAACAACTCCTGCGGATGCGCGAACCGCAGGCGGCGGCGTGAAAAAATGACGAATGACGAATGACGAAGTCGGAAACCGAGGTCGGGCATAGACTCCGACTGGCTTCTGATTCAATTTACCAGTCTGTTCTTCCATTCGTCATTCGTCATTCGTCATTTCCCTCCCATGACCACCGACCAGCAAATCCTCGACCTCTTCGTCGAACAAAGCATCGTCCAACGCTCCCAGGTCGATGATATCCTCGCCGAGATCACCAACTCGGGCAAAACCCTACTCCAGGTGTTGATCGACTTCGAGTTGATCGATGAGGATGGGTATTACCAGACGATTGCCGACTCCATCGGAGCCGATTACGTCAAGCTGGCCGACTACGAGGTGCCCGTGGAAATCCAGCGGTTGATCCCCGGCGGCACGGCGCGGCTGCACGGCGCGCTGCCCATCGGACAGTCGGGGAATGCCGTGGTCACGGCGCTGCTCGATCCGCTCGATCCCCAGGTGGCCGACGACCTGCGGTTTGCCGTCGGCCGCGACATCCAGGTCGTCGTCTCGCCCGCGCACCAGATCAACGAGCGGCTCAGCCAATATTACGGGGCCGACATGGCCAACATGGACGAGGTCCTCAAGGAAATGAGCGGCTTCGGCGCGGAGTATGGCGAGGGCGGCCCGAGCCAGGGCGACATCGCCAACGAGGCCAACGCCGCGCCGATCATCCGTTTCGTGGACCTGATCCTCTACCAAGCCATCCAGGACCGCGCGAGCGACATCCATTTCGAGCCGTTCGAGTACGAGTTCAAAATCCGCTACCGCGTGGACGGCGCGCTCTACGAGATGGCCCCGCCGCCCCGGCACCTCGCGCTGCCGGTCATCTCGCGCGTGAAGGTCATGGCGAACCTCAACATCGCCGAGCGCCGCCTTCCGCAGGACGGCCGCATCCAACGCAACATCGCCGACCGCGCCGTGGACCTGCGCGTTTCCACGCTGCCGACGCAGTACGGCGAGAGCGTGGTGTTGCGCGTGCTCGACCGCTCATCGGTCAACCTCGACCTGGAGGCGCTCAACATGCCTCCGTACATCTTCAATTATCTGGTCACGACGATTGAGAAGCCCAACGGCATTTTCATCGTCACCGGTCCCACCGGCTCGGGCAAGACGACGACCCTTTACGCCTGCCTGCGCAAGATCAACACCGTGGACAGCAAGCTGCTCACGGCGGAAGACCCGGTCGAGTACGACATCGAAGGGCTCATCCAGGTGCCCGTCAACGAGGCTATCGGGTTGACCTTCGGCCGCGTGCTGCGGGCGTTTTTGCGTCAGGACCCGGACCGGATCATGGTCGGAGAAACGCGCGACCTGGAAACGGCGCAGATCGCCATCCAGGCGTCGCTGACCGGACACCTCGTGTTCAGTACGCTCCACACCAACGACGCCGCCGGGGCCGTCACGCGACTGGTCGACATGGGGGTCGAGCCGTTTCTGATTTCGTCCAGCTTGGAGGGCATCCTGGCCCAACGCCTCATCCGGCGGATTTGCCAAAACTGCCGGACCGCGTACGAGCCGAAGGAGGAACTCCTCATGCAAATGGGCCTGTCGCCGCACGAGATCGGCGACAAGAACTTCTACTACGGCACCGGCTGCGACGCGTGCAACCAGACCGGTTACAAGGGCCGCAAGGGCATCTACGAACTCCTCGAAATCACCGATCCCATCCGCGAATTGGTCAACCAGCGTGCGCCATCCATCGTCATCAAACAGAAAGCGGTGGAACTGGGAATGGTCACGCTTCGGGAAGATGGTTTACGGAGTATTTACGATGGAGATACAACGATCGAGGAAGTTTTGAAATACACCTGATTTCCCTCGGACCGCCGAGAGATTTCTGTCGACAAGACCTGTTTCCGTCCGCATAACTGACAAGAGCGTTCACCCCCTGGAATATGCCCAAATTCAACTACGTTGCCCTGGACGCCCGCGGACAGGAGTCCGTTGGCCTGATCGAAGCCTCGAACACCAACGACGCCGTCGGGCAGTTGCGTCAGGCGGGGTATTTTCCGACCAGCGTCTACGAAGAGGGCAAGGACGGCGGGGCGTCGGCGGCCAAGGCCAAGAAGAGCACGGCGGTCGCCAAGTCCTCCGGCAAGGCCCCGGCCGTGGCGAAAAAGAGCGGTGCCAAGGTCGCCAACAAGGCCGTCAAGCCGAAGATTTTGATGGTGTTCACCCGGCAGTTGGCAACGCTCATCGACGCCGGCCTGCCGCTGCTGCGCGGCCTGACGGTGCTCGAAAAACAGGAGCGCGATCCCGTGCTGAAGGCGACGATTTCCAAGCTCAGCGACGCCGTGCAGGGCGGCAGCACGTTCTCGGAGGGACTGGCGCAGCATCCGAAGATTTTCAACAAGCTCTACATCAACATGGTCAAGGCCGGCGAGGTCGGCGGTGTATTGGAGTTGGTGCTCATCCGTCTGGCCGAGTTCCAGGAAAAGGCGCAGAAGGTCAAGAACAAGGTCGTCGCTGCGATGTTCTACCCGATCATCGTGTTGGTGATCGCCGTGTTGATCATGGGCTTTCTGTTGGTGTTCATCGTGCCGAAGTTCGAGCAGATTTTCAAGGACATGCTCAACGGCAAACCGCTACCGCTGTTGACCGAGTACGTCATCGCCGTCAGCCGCGCGGTGCAGAACAACTGGTACATCATCCTCGGGGTGGGAGCCTTGTTGTTTTTCGGCTACCGGATGTTCTCGGCCACGGAGGGCGGGAAGGTGACGCTCGACAAGATCAAGCTGCGCCTGCCGCTTTTCGGCGACCTCGTGCGCATGAGTTCTATCTCACGTTTCAGCCGCACGCTGGGCACGCTCGTGACCAGCGGCGTGCCGATCCTCCAGGCGCTCAACATCACCCGCGAGACGGCCGGCAATTACGTCGTCGGCGAGGCCATCGGCAAGGTTCACGACAGCGTCAAGGAAGGTGAATCCATCGTGCAGCCGCTGGAAGCGAGCGGGATTTTCCCGCCGATGGTCATCAGCATGATCGACGTGGGCGAGGAAACCGGCCAGTTGCCCGAAATGCTCCTCAAGGTCGCCGAAGTGTACGACGACGAGGTGGACAACGCGGTCGCGGGCCTGACCTCGCTGCTGGAGCCGATCATGATCGTGTTCTTGGCCGTGGTGGTCGGGACCATCGTCATCGCGCTGTTCCTGCCGCTGATCACGATCATCCAGACGATGCAGGGCGGCTAGGCGTCCGCGAGGTTTGGGGGAGGCCGCATTTTTTTGCGGACTCGCGGTCAGAATTTTTGCGTGCTCTTTGACCGGAGTCCGGCCATAGTGTCGGCATGATCCGCCGTTTCTCCCCCTTCCGGCAGTCGGTTCGTGCGCGCCGCGCCGGCTTCACGCTGATCGAACTGCTGACGGTCATCGCCATCATCCTCGTGCTGGCCGGGCTGCTGCTCAACGTCGCCGGCAACGCGAACTACAAGAGTTCCGTGGCGCGGGCCACCGCCGAGATCAAGGCGATGGAGACCGCTTTGGAAAGTTACAAGGCCGACAACGGTACCTATCCCCGGAGCACGGATACGGATGATCTGAATGCGCAACCAGCCTCGGGAAGTCCCCCGTCAGACCCGTCCACTTACAACGCGGCTAATTTGTATCTTTATCAGGCTCTCATCGGCTACAACACCAGCACTAGCACCTACGGCAAAAGGTACATGGAGTTCAAGCCCGGGCAGCTTTCCACGGGTGCTTCCGCTTCGACGTCGCCGACGACCACGTACATCATCGATCCGTTCGGGCTCAACTACGGGTATTCGACAGCCAACCAAAAGGAGCAGGACCGGGTGAACAGCACCTCGCCTCCCGGAACGATGGATGCAACGAAGGGTTATAACCCGACGTTCGACCTTTGGTCAACGGCGGGCTATTCCAGTTCCGGCAAGAAATATCCCACCGGGGCGACGACCGGCTCGGCCGCCACCGCCTTATGGGCGAAGAACTGGTAATCGGATAGGTTGCCGATCCTGCGGGCTCAAGCACCCGCAGCCGTTTGCCGCGCGTCGAATAGGAAGCGTGATGCAATACGCCTCCCTCGGAAAAACCGGCCTCCAGGTTTCGCGGATCTGCCTGGGCTGTATGAGCTACGGCAGTTCCAAGTGGCGCGACTGGGTGCTCGACTACGACGCCTCGCTGCCGTTCTTCAGGCAGGCGCACGAGGCGGGCGTGAATTTTTACGATACCGCCGACATGTACTCGGACGGTGCCAGCGAGGAAGTGCTCGGACGCGCGTTGAAGGAACTCGCCGTCCCGCGCGAACAGGTCGTCATCGCCAGCAAACTCTTCAACCCGACCGGCAAGACGCCCAACGAACGCGGCACCGCCCGCAAGCACGTCCGCCACGCGGTTGAAAACACCCTGCGCCGGCTGGGCACCGACTACGTCGATCTTTACCAGATCCACCGCTACGACCGAGGCACGCCAGTGGAGGAAACGCTCGACGCCCTCGGTCAACTCGTGGACGAGGGCAAGGTGCTCTACCTCGGCGCGTCGAGCATGGCGGCGTGGGAGTTCGCCAAATTTCTGTACAAGGCCGACTCCGGCGGCTTCCGGCGGTTCGCCTGCATGCAGAACCATTACAATCTCGTTTACCGCGAGGAGGAGCGCGAGATGATCCCGCTCTGCCGCGAGGAGGGCATCGGCCTGATCCCGTGGAGTCCGTTGGCGCGCGGCTTCCTCGCCGGCAACCGCGACAAGGCCAGCAAAGGCGAAACGACCCGCGCGAAGTCCGACGATTTCGCGCACAAGATGTATTACGAGGACAGCGACTTCGAGGTGGTGGAGCGGGTCGTGGCGGTCGGCCAGGAAATCGGCGCGGCCCCCGCGCAGGTGGCGTTGGCGTGGATGCTGCAAAAACCGGGGATCACCGCCCCTATCGTCGGCGCGACAAAAGCGCATCATCTGGACGATGCGTTCAGGGCACTGGAAATCCGGCTTTCTGACGAGCAGATCAAGCGGCTGGAGGAACCGTACCGGCCGCACCCGGTGTTGGGTTTTTCCTGAGATCGCCGACGTAAAGCAGAATTGTCCACAGATTACACAGATTTACACAGATTCGGAGACGGAATGGAAAAGAAGTTTGCCTGCCCCCCTCTCTTCAATCTGTGTAAATCTGTGTAATCTGTGGACAAATTCCGGTCTCCTACGGGATTCGCCAAAGACCGCTGGCGCAACTCGGACGCCATGCGGATATTTCCGTCATGACACCCGCCGGACCGCGCCATTTCGCCAGCGACAACAACGCGGGGATGTGCCCCGAAGTGCTCGCCGCGCTCGCCGAGGCCAACGCCCACCATCTGCCCGGCTACGGCGACGACCCGTGGACCCGGCGCGCGGAGAAACTCGTGCGGGAAACGTTCGAAACGGATTGCGACGTGTTCTTCGTCTTCAACGGGACGGCCGCCAACTGCCTTTCGCTCTGGAGTTTGTGCGAACCGTTCCACCGGGTGATTTGCCACCAGTTCTCGCACATCCAGACCGACGAATGCGGCGCGCCGGGGTTTTTTATGCACGGGGTGACACTTCACCCGTTGGACACTCCCGAGGGTAAGCTGACCCCCGACGCCGTGCGCGAGGGCAGCCGCACCCCGCACGGGTTTCACGGTTCCGAGCCGCGCGCGGTCAGCCTCACGCAAACGACCGAACTCGGCACGGTTTACACGCCCGACGAAGTGCGCGCCATCGCCGCCGTCGCGCGCGAATTGAAACTCTCCGTCCACATGGACGGCGCGCGGTTCGCCAACGCCGTCGCCACGCTCGGCGCGTCGCCGGCGGACATCACATGGCGCGTCGGCGTGGACGTGCTCAGTCTCGGCGGCACGAAAAACGGTGCGGCCTTCGGGGAGGCGGTGGTGTTTTTCGACCGCGCGCGGGCGGATAATTTCCGGCGGCGCTGCAAGCAAAGCGGGCAACTCGCCTCGAAAATGCGGTTCCTCTCGGCGCAATGGGTCGGCCTATTGGAAAACGGTGTCTGGCTGCGCAACGCCTCCGCCGCGAACCGCGTGGCGGCTTACCTCGAAGGTCGGCTCGCCGAGCTCCCGGGCGTGAACGTCGCGTTTCCCCGGCAGGCGAACGCCGTGTTCGCGCTGTTGCCCGCTGCGGCGGCGGAGGCGGTCGCGGCGCGCGGCTGGCGGTTCTACAACGACGTGGGACCCGGCGGCGCGGCTCGGCTGATGTGTTCGTGGGATTCGACCGAGGCGGACGTGGACGCTTTCGTCGGGGACTTGGCGGCGGCGTTGGACCACGCGTGAGTGCGCCCCGACGCCCGGACGATTTTTTCGTGCCGACGGGGACCGCCAACGGCCACGCGGCGCAAGATTCCTCTGGCGATGTCCCACGTACCCCGACTCGTCACCTATTCGCCGGAAGAACTCCTCGCCCTCGCCCGTGAACACGTCCCGTTCTACCAACGCGCCTACGCGGACCTGCCCGAAAACCTGATGCTGGCCCAGGCGCCGATCATCGACCAGAAAAGCTATTGGGAAGCGCACACCCGCGACCCGCGCGAACTGCTCAGCGAGCCGCTCCACGACGGCGTCGTGCTCAACAGCGGCGGCAGCACGGGCGAGCCGAAGTTTTCCTATTTCAACAACGCGGAATGGGATTCCGGCGTCGCCCTGGAAGCGCGGGCCATCGCGGCGACAGGCGTGACCACCGGCGACCGAGTGGCGAATTTCTTCGCGTCGGGCTTCCTGTATTTTTCCTTCATCCTGATGCTGGAGGCGCTCAAGGCGACGAACATCAAGGTATTGCAACTGCCCATCGGTTATTTCGCCCCGCTGCCCGACGCGACCCGGTTGATGCGCGCGTTCAGGGTCAACGTCATCGCCGGGCTGCCAACCCATTTGATGGGCCTGGTGGATCACCAAGAGAAGCAAGGGATCACCGACGTGCGGCTGGACCGCATTCTCTTCGCCGGCGAGCCGTTCACGGCGGATCAGCGCAGCTATCTGCAAGGACGTTTCCCGGGTGTGGAAATTCGGTCGCTCGGTTACGCCAGCGTGGATGGGGGAATCATCGGTTACGCCGACGCGGGTTGCGGGCCGGGCGAACACCGCGTCTTCGACGGCGCGGCGATTCTGGAAGTCGTCGACGAGGAATCCAACACGCCGATCCTGGAGTCGGACCGGCCGGGCAAACTGGTTTTCACCAACCTGACCCGGCGCTTGATGCCGACCCTGCGTTACCCGACCGGCGACCGCGGCCAGTGGGTCGAGCCGGCCGGAACGGCGGAACGCAAATTCCTGTTGCTCGGACGCGCGGAGGAAAGCGCGCGGCTGGCGAGCTTCAACGTGCCGGTGGCCGAGGTCGCGGCGCTCCTGGCCCCGTTCCGAGAGCGCCTGGGCATCCGCCACTTCCAACTGGTGGTGACGCAAGAAAACCTGCGCGACAAGCTAACCCTACGCCTCGTGAGCGAACTCCCGGCGCTCGAACGCAACGCGGCGGGCACCCAGATCGTCGAGACATTGCTCCGGCAAAAGCCCGTCCTCGGCGAGATGGTCGCCCGGGGAGTCGTGAACCCCGTGGCCGTCGAATGGACCGGCATGGCCGGCCTGGAGGTCAACGCGCGCACCGGCAAGACGCGGACCGTCGTCGACCGCCGCGTCGGTTGAACGCGCCTTCAGGCCGCCGCCGAGGCTACCTTGACCGGGAGTTTTACCGTGAAGATCGATCCGCGGCCGACCTCGCTCTCGGCGCTGATCGTGCCGCCGTGTTCCTCCACGATGCGTTTTGAGATCGCCAGACCCAGCCCGGTACCATCGTCCTTGGTGGTGTAGTACGGCACGAAGATCATGGGCAGCCGATCGGCGGGGATGCCGGTGCCGTTGTCGGTGACGGTAAGCGTCAGTCCGTCGTCGCCCGCCACGCCGCTCATGGCCACCTTGCCGGTGCCGCGCGCGCAGGCCTGCATCGCGTTGATGATGAGGTTGTGCACCACGCGGCGCATCTGGGTGGAATCGATGTCGATGCCGGTCTCGTCGGTCACCGCGCTGAAGTCCGTTTCCAACGCCACGTCCGACATGGAAGACATCGGCTGGACCGACTCGATGGCCCCGTCCAGGAACGAGCGCGCGCCGACCGTCTCGCGATCCTCGGAGATATCGTCGCGCAGTTGCCTCCACGCGTCGGCCAAGCCGCAGCAATGCTGGATGCTTTTCTTGATCATCTGAATGTAGCCGAGCGCCTCCATCCATTGCGTGCCCTCCTCCGGGCGCATCTCGTCCACCTTGCTCTGCAACAACTCGACGCAGCACGTCAGGATCGTGAGCGGGTTGCCCATGTCGTGGATGATCTCGTCGGAACGCTGTCCCAGCTTGGCGAGCGGACGGGTCTCGCTCAACTCGGCCGAGAGCCCGAGGTTCAACTCCGCCAGTTCCTTGGAAAGATTGGCGCGGGCGCGCTTGGCGCGGGCGAGAGCGACGTTCTTGGCCACGGCTTCGAGCATGGCGTCGGTGTCCGGCGGCTTCGTCATGAAGTCGGTCGCCTGGTTGCGGAACGCCTGGCAGGCGGTTTCCAGCGTGCCGTAGCCGGTCAGCATGATGATCGACACGTATTCGTCGATGGCTCGCAGATCGACGATGCCCTCCAGCCCGGAGCGGCCCGGCATGCGGTTATCCAGGATGATGGTATCGACCGCGTTTGCCCGTAGCGCCTCGACGCCCTCGTCCACCGAGCCGGTGACGATGACGTCGTAGTCATACTTGAGAAGGATGCGCAGGCTCTCGCGCGGCCCATAGTCGTCATCGATGATAAGAATCCTCGCCTTGGTGGTGTCGGCGGTCGCCGATGGGGCGGACGGGGCGGACGGAGCGGACGGGGCCTCGGACAGTGAAATCATAAGGTCAGGGACGATGCACGCGTTGGCAGGGTGGCGGACGTTGACTATTTCGGAGAAGGAGTTCCTTTTTCCTGCGGCGTCAGGTAAGCTCGAACTTTCGAGCCTCCTCCGCTCGGAGTGGCACGGAAACTGGTTTGTTTCTACGACTAAGGTGAATTCCCACCCTCTCCGAGCAAGGTTCGTACCGCATCGTGTCGGAAACGCGGGCTGTTGCCAATCTTTATGAGCTACCCATATCGGAGTCAATATCAATACGACCGTGTGCCGGGCCGGCGGCGCGTCGTGGTCACGGGGATGGGCGCGGTGTCGGCGGCCGGAGTCGGCACGAAGGCGCTCTGGGATGCCCTGCTGGCCGGCAGGAGCTGCATCGGGCGCATCTCGCAGCCTGCGGCCGGCCTGCCGATCAGCGTTGCCGGAGAGGTACGGGATTTCGACGCGACGCGCCACATTGAGGCGTGGCAGCGTCCGCGCCGCATGGGCCGGGTGATGCAGTTCGCCGTGGCGGCGGGCCGCGAGGCGTTCCTGAGCGCCGGCCTTCGGACCGAGGACCTGCAGGAGCGCAAGGTGGCGGTGATGATCGGCTCGGCCGTCAGTTCGTACGGTGATTTCGAGACCTCGGCCGTCCAGGTCGAAAAACGCGGGGCGTCGAGCATTACTCCGACGAACATCGCCGCCAGCAATTTCCAGGCGCCGGCCATCGCCGTCGCGCAGATGCTCAAGACCGACCACGTGAGCGCGTTCGGCGTCTCGAACAATTGCACCTCGGGCACGGATGCCATCGGCAACGCGGTCGACATGATCCGCCTGGGCCGATACGACATCGTCGTCGCCGGCGGGACCGAAGCGCCGCTGACGCCGGCGGTCACTTCCATCATCTCGGCGTCCGGCATCTGTACGACGCACTCGATCCCCGAGGAAGCGAGCCGGCCCTTCGACCGCGACCGCGAGGGCGGCGTAATCGGCGAAGGGGCGGGCGTCTTCATCTTGGAGGAGCGCGAGGCCGCGCTGGAACGAGGAGCCAAGCCTTTGCTCGAAATTTTCTCCTTCCACATGCACCCGGACATGCGGCGCGACCTGCCGGGCTCCGGCCTGGAATACACGATGCGCGGCGCGCTGGAAAACGCCTCGTGCCGTCCGCAGGACATCGATTACATCTCCGCCTGGGGCTGCGGTGCCCCGCTGATCGACCGTTGCGAAACGGAGGCGATCAAGGCGGTTTTCGGGGACGACGCCTACCGGGTGGCGGTCGGGTCGATCAAGGGCACCATCGGCATCCCGCTCGGGGCGTCCGGGCCGCTCCAGTTGATCGTCACAGCCTGTGCGCACCGCGACGGCGTGCTGCCGCCTACAGTGAACTGGCGGCACCGCGACCTGGATTGCGACCTGGATTACATCGGTGGGGGGATGCGCCGCGCGCGGTTGCGCAAATCCCTCATCAACGCCCACGGCCTCAGCGGCGGCAACATCAGCCTGCTCGTCGGTTCAGCATGACCTCCCTCCATGCCGGCAACCATTGATTTCGCGTTCATCGCCATCGCCTGTCATACCCTGCTGGGTCTGGCGACGTTTCTGACGAATCCGCGCCGTCCGATCAATCGGAGCTTCATGCTCCTGACCCTGGTTATCGCCGGGTGGAACACCGGCATCCACACCGGTTTCCTGTCCCGGCAGCCCGAGACGTTCGCACTCTCGGTGCGGTGGTGTTCGTTCTGCGGCGCGCTGATCCCGACCGCCATGGCGCTGATGCGCACTAGCATCGTCCACTCCGAGGAAGGTTGGCTGCGGCAGTTCGTGCGGATTCGCTGGTGGGTGCTGGCGGGGGGCTTCTTCGCGGTGTTCTGCTTCACCCCCTTCTATCTGAAGGAGATCGTTCAGTCGATTCCGGCGGTGAACGGGGCGAGCGTCGCCGGCCTGCGGCCGATTTTCCATCCGGCGATTGCCTTGTTTTACGGCTACCTGGCGGTTTCGGTGCCGCTGATCACCTATTTGCTCGCCCGCAACCAGTGGCGTCCGGAGGCCGTAGGCGTGCACCAAGTCGAGTTGCAATTCATCTGGCTGGCTTGGGCCACGATCCCGCTGAGCATTTGTCTGAGCTTGTTGCTTCAATCGATGTTGCACGACGTGATGGCGTTGCCGACGCGCATCATCTCGGGAGTCCGGGTAATCGGCTTCGATGTCATCATCATCTACGGCATCACCTCTCGCGGCATCTTGCAGATTCGGGCGGTGGTGCGGATTTTCCTGTCGCACCTATTGCTGGCGGTTTACGCGGCGGCGATCTACGCGGCGCTATGGGTGGTCCTGCGCTGGATGTTCCGGCACGCGGACAACGAATCGACGCTGTGGCCGAGCGTCCTGGCCGGCGGGAGCGTGGCCATCCTGGTCAACTCCCTGTCCTCGCCGTTTCGCAGGATCACCCGCCGCATCCTGCCCTCGAACGACCTGGACTTCGAGCGCATCTTCGGGCAGGTCCGGCACCTTTTGCAATCGGTCGCCACCCTCGACGAGCTGCTCGCGGAATTTTGCGACGCGCTGGGGCGTTCGGTCGGCGCGTTGCGCGTGCGCGTGCTCCTGCCGGACGTGGACGGCTTCCGCGTCCATCGGCCGATGGCGGGGGGCAGCCCGATGGGAGACGTGATGTTCGACGGGCCATGCCTGCGAGAGGATGACGCGGTGATCCAGGCGTTGCGCGCGGGCGCTTCCGACCTCGCGGTGGAGGAACTGGCCCGGCACGCCTCGACGCCCGAGCAGCGCATTTTGCTCGAACGGTTGAAGGCGATGGACGCCGACCTGATCGTCCCGGCGCGCTACCGCAACGAACTGAGCGCCATCCTGATTTTGTCTCCGCGCGTCGGCGGCCACATCTTCGGCGGCGACGGCCGCTCGACGCTGCGCCTGGTGGCCGATCAACTCGCTGTGGCGATCATCAACGCCCACCTCTACACCGAGGCCTACCGCAGCCAGGCGTACAACCGGCTCCTGGTCGAACATCTGCCGTGCGGGGTCATCACGACCGATCCCGAGGGCACGGTGCGCGTGGTCAACCCCGAGGCTCGGCGGCTCTTGCAGGTGGACGAAAACGCCGCGCCCGACGAGGTCGAATTGCCGCACAGCTTCTCTGAATTGGTCATCCCCACGCTGTCCAACCACGCCGAGTCCCCGCCGGAGGAGATCGTCCTGCGCGCCGGTTCGCGCGACCAGGCGAACCTGCGGGTGAACTGCCTGCCGATGGAAGGCCAGCGCGGCGAACTGCTCGGCGCGGTGCTCGTGCTCAACGACCACACCACGCTCGAAAAACTCCAGCGCGCCGTGCGTCAGGCCGACCGGCTGGCGAGCATCGGCACCCTCGCTTCCGGCATGGCGCACGAGATCAAGAACCCGCTGACGGCGCTGAAGACCTTCACCCAGCTCTTGCCCAAGCGTTACAACGACGCCGAGTTCCGGCACGACTTCAGCGGACTGGCGGGCAGCGAGATCGCGCGCATCGAGCGCATCGTCAACCAGCTCCTGGCCTTCGCGCGGCCCGCGCCGTTGATGATCGAGCAGGTCAACCTGCACGAGATCATCGGCAACGCCGTCAAGCTCGTCGGCCCCCAGGCTTCGCGCCACCAGATCACGATCCGCACCGCGCTCAATGCCACGGCCGACTATATCGCCGCCGACAAGGACCGGCTCCAGCAGGTGCTCCTCAACCTGTTGCTCAACGCCATCCAGGCCAACACGGACGGCGGCTGGATCGAGGCGAGCACCGAGATGGAACCGGGCACGGCCGAGCACGAGGCGTTCATCCGGCTGGACGTGCGCGACAACGGCAGCGGCATCCCGGCGGAGATTTTGCCGAACATCTTCGATCCGTTCTTCACGACCAAGGGCGAGGGCACGGGCCTGGGACTCTCGGTCAGTTACAACATCGTCGCCGAGCACAAGGGACGGATGGAAGTTCAGAGCGAAAGTGGAAAAGGAACTTGTTTTTCGCTGTATCTCCCGGTTTGCTGAGCGGTCGTCAGGACATGACCCCTCGTCGGGGCGTGGACTTGCCTCGGTCGCCTCCCTGGCAAGACCTAGGTGCGGCCCGGTTTCGTTACTATCTTGGGAAGAGCTGTATCTGCATGAACACGACTTTGAGTCCGACGCGGCCCTTGGCGATCCTGCACTCGGATGACGCGGAGTTGCGTCATCGTTTGGCCGACCTGCTTCAGGAGCGTGCCTACGTTTGCCACGCGCCCGATCCCTTTCGCCTGGATGAACTCCTCGCCGGAACCGAGGCGCTGCTTCTCTTCGTGGATTTGCGCGGATCAGGCACGCTGGAATTGATCCATCGTCTCGGGCGCATGCACCCGCAGGCGGTCCTCGTGGCGCTGGGTTTTGCGAACAGCGAGCCTTTCCTCTCGGCGCGCGACTCTGGTGTGTATCGCGTCGAGGATTTGAAGGCCACCCGGCACACCTTGGCCGAACTGACGGACCGCGCCCTCGAACGGGTCGGCTGGATGCAGGAAACGCAGATGCTGCGCGACGAGGTGGCGCGTTTGCGCACGATGCAGCAACACGCGAACGGGGCCGGACGCGGCGCGCACGAACGCAACCCGCTCAGCCTCCAACATCTCGTCAAGGCCACGCAGGGGCTCGACCGGCTGGAGGACCTGTTTGCCAAGATCGTCGACGGCGTGGCGAGCGCCGCGTTGGTGTCGCGGGTCGGGCTGTTTTACCGCCAGGAGGGGGAGGCGAATTACCGGCTCCACGCCGGGCGCTGTTGCCTGGAGGATACGGCCGCGATGCTGTTCAACGACCGCGATCCGCTCGTGCGCTGGTTGCAGCGGCATCCCCGTCTCATCACCCGTGCGTCGCTCGACCACGTGGCCGATC
>CALMVM010000425.1:0-1592 GCA_937873255.1 uncultured Verrucomicrobiota bacterium
GAACTGAGGATGTCCAACGCAAACCCAAAGGAGGCCGAAGTCGCACATCGCAGCAGGTTGTTTAGGGTCCAGTTCCAAAGCGTGGTGGAGTTCGACCAAGGCGTCCCACGGACGACCCTGGAACCCTCTGATGGCCCCGAGAACTTGGTATGCACCCGCCGCTTCAGGGTTTAGGGCGATGGCGTGCTGGGCGGCCGCAATTGCTCGATCAACGTCGCCGGCTACGTTGTACTTGCAGGCGTTCTCATGGTAGGCCGCAGCCAGCATTGCATAGGCGTCGCTATATGTGGGCGACACCGCAACCGCCTTCGCATACAACTCGATCGCACGCTGGTTATCTTCCTTGGTGTATTTCTGGTAGAACTCGGTGGCCCGCGCGTACAGCAGTCGCGCCTCGACCAAAACCGAGGGGGCCTGTAGAAGCGGACTGCCCGAGATTCCGCTGCCGACGCGCCGCTGGGACGCGAACACGCTAGCGGCGAGGGCAACTATGACGATCAAAGCAAGCCAAACCGACATCCATTTGTTGAAACGGGACGCGGTGTGATTTCCGCCTGAGTGTGCAACCTCTTCCGCCACCATTCCGCGCTTGATTTCCAGGAGGATTTTGGAAACTCGCTCAAGCAGGGCTTCAGCCGATCTGGGCCGCGACTCCGGCTCCTCGGCAATCATCGATCTGAAGAGCGTGACCACCGGTGGCGGAACGCCCGGGTATGCATCGAGAGAATTGGGTCGCTCTCCGTAAATTTTTCTCACCGGATGCAGGACTTCTTTTGGAATGGAACCTGCAAGCATGTATCCCAAGCACATGCCCAGCGAATAGATATCCGATTTGACATCGACGATGCCATTTCGGAGTTGTTCCGGACTTGCGTAGTGCGGAGTTCCGGCGAAATACAGATCGCTGACCATTTCCTCCCCAAATCCGTCCGCAAAGGCTTTGGCCAGCCCGAAATCGATTAGTTTCGCTGTTATCGCCTCCTCTGCAGGATGAATACCGCCCACAAGCATGATGTTCGTCGGCTTGATGTCCCGGTGAACATATCGGCGGGCATGAGCAATGCACAAAGCCCGCGCGCACTGCGCTACGATACTGAGGGCAAGATGATACGGGAGAGGACCTTCGCGTTGGACACGAGCCTCGAGCGTCTCACCTTCAATGTATTCCATTGCATAGAAACAATCTTCATCACCGAGGCCAAGATGAAAGACGCTGGCAATGTTGGGATGACGCAGGGACGCTGCCGTTCGCGCCTCGTGCAAAAAGCGGTCCCTAGCCTTTGGACCGCCCAAACGGCGTGCGTTGATGATCTTCAAGGCAACCGGACAGTTGAGATGGGTGTCCATGGCCTTGTAGGTGATCCCCATCGCGCCACGCCCTAACTCAAAGAGGTCTCCTTGCGGCGAACGGCAGATCTCGTAGTGATCATAACGCTCCCGAACTTCAACCGGCGTCAATTCGGGTACCCCCCCAGACCCGGCTTCGACAACAGTCAAACCTTCCAAGTCACTCGACAGCGCAACGTCAACGAGTCGGAAGGCGCAGGCCCGACAAAACAAATCGGTGATACTGGGTCCGCCACATATCTTGC
>CALMVM010000425.1:1602-4147 GCA_937873255.1 uncultured Verrucomicrobiota bacterium
CAGGTTGCATTGGCGCCGGCAACGTCCGCTGCCGGTAGGCCGACGATCTTTGCCGAGTAAGCGTCCACGATTCCCGGTTTCCGCAGTTCAGTTACGCCGCCGCAACGAGTTTCTGGGCAAACACATCGCGAACGTGCAACATCTCGCTTTGCACGTCGCCAGGATGGACAACGGTGCGTACGACCTCCTCGCGCAGGATAGCTCCGTAACGCTTGCGCATTCGATGCACGCTCACTTTGACGTTCTCCGCTGATAAACACAAACGTTCAGCGCAGGCATCGTAGCTGGCAGCCGTGCCTTCGGTGGTCAGAAAGACTTTGAGTTCGACAAAATGCGAGGATTTTCCTGCCTCGGTGTATTCCGCTTCGAGGTGCTTCCACGCTGTATCAACCACAGAGGTTGCCCATACAATCTCGTAGGTCTCGGTGGGATCGACATTGATTGAGGACAGTTGCGCGTAACGTGAGCGAGCGTCGGCCAAATCGAGCGGGATATGCTGGTATTTTCCGCCTCGTTTTACCGTCCTTTTTCCGTCGAGTTTGTCCCGGATGAAGTTGTTCAAGGAGGCGAGCAGAAAGGAGCGAAATCTCCCCCGCTTTTCGTTGGCCTGTTCGAACCATGGTTTGCGCAGGATCTCCGCAAAAAAGTCTTGTGTCAGATCCGCTGCATCAAAGTCTTGGTGCCCGAGCCGACGAACGTAGGCGTAAACGGGATACCAGTAGTCTCGACAGAGCGTTTCGCGGGCCGCCTGCGAAGAACCAGCATTACCAATACATGCGCGGACAGTCGTCCAGTGGGTCGAAGCAAAGCCGTACGGGTTATCCAAATGGCAGGGACGCAGAGATGACACGCACGGGAGATTAGGGGAAACTCCTGAGTCCGTTCAAGCTCAAATGAGGTTGAAAATGTTCCAATGATGAAGCAGTTAATCTGGAAGACGTGTTCCTGATCGGCTCGGGAATCCTCTGGTTCCGTGTGGTCGAAAGGAAACGGCTGCGGTGCGATTACTCGCCCTGTTGAGACCGGCGTCTCCGCTTGACCTTGTATACTTCTGGGGTCTCGGCGACTAGTGCCATGCCGGTGGCCACCTGCTTGCGCGGACGGCCCCGTACAGCTTTAAGTTTCTCGGCGGGGGCGGACAACAGGTCGTCGGCTCCCGGTAGGGTCTGAGCGTACGCTAGGGCCATTTGGCGCACAAAGGGTGATAGACTGCCGAAATATTTGAGGGTGATCAACTCTTCCTGGAGCCTGTTGGCTTCCCCGGCCCGTATATACTTTTCACCAACCAGCCACTTGATTAATCGCTCAATGAGTTTTTCGCTCGGCATGCGTTGGCCGTTTTCGATCTTGATCCAGCCCGGTGCTGAAACGAACCCCTGAGATCCGAACGCTTCTTGAGATAGACCCAGTTCGTGGCGAAGTGCTTTTAGTCGGTTGGCTAAATTCATGGGCAGAGACAATCGCAAATTTTTTCAGGTGGCAAGAAAATACCCACTATTGGTACCACCTGCTGGGATTATATTTCGCCGCAAGGTGCCAACGCCGCCCTGGTTTGGCCGCCGCGAAAATCTGACGAGGAACATGGACAGAGCCGCCAGTCGAGCGATCCGTGTGGGCACCGCCTCCTGGAGCGAGCCCGAATTTATCAAGTCCAGCCGGTATCCGAAGGAGAGGGGGCGGCTGGCCAGTTAGCGTAGTTCCGGTTCAGCGACGACGACATGCTCGTCGCACCCCGGCTGGGTTGGCGGCAGGTCAACGTCACGGAACGACGCACGCGGGTGGACTTCGCCCACCAGATGCGCCTGTTGGTGGACGACTACTTCCCGCCGGCCACGACGATCCGCGTCGTGATCCGCGTCGTCTTGGACAACCTGAACACCCACCACCCCGCCAGCCTCTACGAAGCGTTCGCCCCGAAAGAAGCCAAGCGCATCCTCGTCCGACTGGAGTTCGTCCACCCGCCCAGGCATGGAAGCTGGTTGAACATGGCCGAGATCGAACTCTCCCTGCTCAGCCGCCAGTGCCTCAAACCCCGTGTACCCGACGCCGAAACATTACGCCAGGAGATCGCTGCTTGGCAGGCAGTCCGCAACGCCGACCATGCCCGTCTCCACTGGACCTTCTGCCTGGAAGACGCTCGCCGTAAGCTCCACCGCCTCTACCCAGCACCTTCAGCATGACGAAGCACTAGGCGGGGAAGCCGAACTGATCCGGGTGTAATGATCTCTCGGGAGGCCTTCGTTGAGGGCGAGGCGTTCGAGGATAAGCGCGACGAACGCTTCCGGTGTCTTGTGGTCCAGTTCGATGAAACCGGCGGCGGGGCTGAGGCCATCGGCGTTCGCGTGGTCGAAGCGGCTGGGCATGACGCGGTGGCCGTCTTCCTTCGTCAACAGACCGTAGATGTGGACTCACTCCCAGCCGGTCCAGCGCTTGTGCTCGTACCGCTCGCAGAGCACCGGCACGATGAGGTCGGATTCTTCGCCGTATAGCTTACTGCCTATCCGAATAATCCTGCGGCACGGTAGGCGATGAGGCCGCAGACGAG
>CALMVM010000426.1 GCA_937873255.1 uncultured Verrucomicrobiota bacterium
ACGGGGTCATGGGAGTTGAAACGCTTTTGCCACCCATGTGCTCGCCGATCTCCTTCGCCTTCGCCGTGACGTAGTCCATCATCTTGAGGTCGTTAGCCGAAAAGTCGAACGTCATGCGCAGCAAGGGCTGCCCCCAGGCGTCGCGGTACACCGGGTCCAGACTCAGGGAGTTGCCGCGCGTCGGCATGGAACTGCCCGGCAGCGTCAGGGAAACGGTGTGATTGTAGTGGCGGCGGGTGGCGTCCTTCCATTGCTGACCCCATTTCGGCGTGCCGGGGGGAACCGGACGCGACTCGATGGGCCGTCCGTTGGTCTGTCCGCTGGCGATGAAGGAGCCGCCGATGAACCCGAGTTTCGAATGGTCGAAGTTGTCGCCGGAAAAATCGTCGATGACCGTGCCGATGGCCCCGGACGCCATGAAGGGATTGATGTGCACGTCCTCGTCGTAGTAGATGTTCACGCTGGTCATGGTCTGATAGGCGTAGTTGCGCCCCACCACGCCTTCGCCGGTGTGCGGATCGTAAGGTTTGCCGATGCCTGAAAGCAGCATCATACGCACATTGTTGAGCCCAAACACGCTGGTGATGACCAGGTCAGCCGGTTGCTCGAACTCCCGGCCAGAAGCGTCCACGTAAGTGACACCCGTCGCACGCTTTTTATCGGTGTCCTGGTTGACCTTCAGGACGTGGCACTGGGTGCGAAGCTCGAAGTTCGACTTCTTGAGCAAAGCAGGCAGGATGGTGGTATGCGGCGTGGACTTGGCGAAGTGCTCGCAGGCAAACCGCTCGCAGAACCCGCAGTACATGCAAGGCCCCAGCCGAAGGCCGTCTGGATTGGTGTATGCCTGGCTCAAATTGGCCGAAGGCTGCGGGAAAGGATGATACCCGAGGTTGGTTGCCGCTTTGCCAAAGAGCGCGCCGCCGTAGTGCTGCTTCATGGGCGGGGTGGGGTATTCACGCTTTCTCGGAGCCTCAAACGGGTTGCCACCCATCTGGATTTTACCGTCGAGGTTGCCCGCCTTTCCACTAATGCCGCAAAGATAGTCGAACTGGTCGTAGTAAGGTTCCAGTTCCTGGTAGGTGACCCCCCAATCTTGCACCGTTAGTGCAGGGTCGAGGAAATTCTTGCCATAGCGAGCCTCGTGGTGGCTGCGGATCGTGAAGTCGCTGGTCTGGAAGCGCCAAAGCTGCCCGTTCCAGTGCGTCCCGGAGCCGCCCAGGCCCGTGCCAGGCAAAAACGCGCTCCATCGCCGAATGGGCAGCGCTTCCTCGTCGGGGTGATGGCGCAACGACATCGGCTCGCGCACGTTATCTTGCATGAGCGCCTTGCGCACCGCGAACCGGAGTTCGTCGTGAACAGCGGGGCTCTGGAAATCAGGCACGGTGTCACGCGGGCGACCACGCTCCAAACCCACGACTTGCAAACCGGCTCCGGCTAGCGCGCGGGCCATGATAGAGCCTGCAAAACCCATGCCGATGACGACGGCGTCCACTTTTTTGAGAACTGTTGCCATGATCGAATAAATAAAAACGTAGACTGCGGCTAAATCGGTTGAGGATTACAGGCCGTTCAAATTAGCTGGCACCTCCGGATGCACGTGAACGCGTCCGTTGTGCTCCGCAAGACTCTTGGGCGGACGGTCCACTTTGATCCCGTGTTGATCGACCAGATCGTAGTAGTCGGCGTAGGCCCCGGGGAAACCGATCATCTTCCAAGATGTCATGTCCTTGTTGCCTCCGTACACCGGGTCGCTAAAGAAGCCTTCCATTGTCAGTTCCAGCAGCTCATTGAAGAAGATGTTCGAGGGAATTCCTCCCAAGTCATATTTGCCATCTTCCAGCTCGTGCAAGTAGGAGTCCTGAAGGCTCGCGGAAAGGGAGGAGAACGTGATCTGGAGCCCGGCAAAATGCGCATTGATCGCCCCGATGGCGGTGTGAAAGAGCTCCGCCGGGGTGAATGGAAGTTGGTAGCCCAGACCCGGTCGGGTGGGCTTCCAGGGTCCCCCGAGAAACAGCCTTTCGCCCGCCCCCCAAGCGCCGACTAGTTGCTTGTCGATGTAATTATGGACGTCTGCCTCCAACGCGCCAGGCCATTGTGGGTCGGCAGGAATCAGATGGGCCAAAGCTGCCTCCAGAAAACTGGCTTCTGCCTGATTGAAAAACAGGTAAGTGACGCCACTAATCGCAGGGGCGTGCGGAGCACTGGAGGGAGAAGGCGCAGGCGGCATCTCATGCTCTGCTGGAGCGTTTTGTCCGAGGGCTGGAACCACACCTGTGAGTCCACCCAAGCCGACCATCTTGAGCAGTTTGCGTCTGGAGATTTTTTCCATCGAGTAATCAGGATGTTTCGTCGCCCATGCAGGGAGAATTTGGATCTGCCGCAGCGGTGGCAATCGACGTTTGGCCCTACTTCATCGCAACATAGAACGTCAGCGACGCCCTCGTCTTCCAAGTTTTGACATGAATTCCAACTTTATCTTAAGAAGGTTCTTCTATTAGCAGAATACCGTCCGACGCTTGGAGCATCCCGATTTCATCGCAGGCGTGCTACGTCCATCCGTAGCCGTGTTAACTCGGAGGCGTCGGTACTTTCGTAATAGCCGCGCAGCCGGCCTTCCTTGTCTACGAGCGCGAAGCGGGTGCTGTGCAAAAACTCGGCCAGGGAAGTTTCGCGATCTGCGGGGTCGATTTTGGCAGGTCCGGCCGCTGCCAGATGGAAACCTTCTCGGGCGAGTCGGTAGATGGCCTCCTGTGTTCCGGTCAGAAAAACCCAGGATTCATCTTGTGGCTCAATGCCAAAGCGCGCGGCATATCGGGCGAGAACAGCCGGTTGATCAGTCTCGGGATCGATGGTGATCGACACGCAGCGCATGCCGCCGGGTAGTTGCGCGCGCAATTCCCGCAAATGCTGGCTCATCACCAGACAAGGCCCTGGGCAAGAGGTGAAGAAAAAATCTGCAACCCACGCGTCGCCGCGCAGGTCTGCGGAGCTGAACGGGCGGCCGGACTGATCAATCAACTTGAACGCGGGCAGCGTACTTAAGATCGGCAACGCCGCATCTTCATCGCCACGATGTTGTTTGAAGACCGGCGCGACGGACAGCCCTGCCATCAGCGCCGCGCCCGCAGCGAAAACCAGGCTGGCGACAGTCCGGCGAAGCACGCCCTGGCGTTCGGCCGGAGAGCGGTTGGAGGTGTTGGATGCATCCTCCATCAACGAGCGTCTCGTGGACCTTTGCCCTGCGCCAAGAACAAACCAAGCGCGTTCATTTCATCCGGGGAAAGCTGGCTGGCGATAGCACGCATCTGCAGGTGCAGATCGTTGGCCCGGTGGCCTTGCGCAAAGTCGCCGAGCTGCCTCGTGAGATAGGCCGGGTGCTGCCCTTGCAAGTCCGGAGCGGCGGTCATGCGCGCACTCGGTCCGTGGCACGTGGCGCAGGCCGCCACATGGCGCAAGGGATCACCGTTGTACACGAGCTTCTGGGCGTCCTTGAATCGCGCGTCGGTGAGCGGCGGGTTAGAACCTTCCTGGCCGAGTTGGAGTGGAGGCTGCGCCTGGGAGTTGAAGTACGCGGCTACATCGGCGCTGTCCTGTTCGCTCAAGGCCATGGCCACCGCATTCATGACGCCCCACTGCCGGTGCCCGCTCCGGTAATCCGCGAGTTGCTTGTAGATCACCAAGCGGTCCATGCGCGCGAGCTTGGGGATCCACGTCTGCTGGCCACCTTGCCCCTTTTCACCGTGACAGGCCGTGCAGTTGAGCGCGACGAACTCTCCTCGCGCTCGGTCGCCCGATAGCGCGAGGTGCACGGTGTCTGGCGTCCACTGCATGTCGGAGGCCCAGCGAGCGGGCGGCGCAGCGGTCGCCGTGGCTTGGGCGTCGCCGGTCCAACCCAGCCCGCGGCAAAACGATGCGAACCATCCGCCCGGCTTTTTCAAGCGGTCGCCGAACACCGGCCGTTCCTGAACTTGCGGCAGCCACAGGAAGCCGATGGCGATGCCCATGACGAGCATTGACGCAACGAGCACCGCGCCCCAAAACTTCCAAGGGTTATGGATGCTGAAAAGGCCGTGGCGTCTCATGGTTGCGCGTCCCTTTGTTCACGGTTTACTGCCGGGATGGCGCCGTCGGCCTCGGGGTGTGAGCCGACCTGGTAACCCGGCGAAGTGTGCGCGTTTTTGAGCAGGAGGAGTTGGGCGATCGGGATGCCGTAGTTGACGCCGAGCACCACCAGCATGAGAACGTTCCAGTAACCGAATCCGTTGAGCGCCGCCGGAATGCGGGAAGGTGGGTTGACGCTCAGGGCGAATTGCAACGGTCCGATGTTCTCGTCTCTTGCCGGCAGGTGCGAAAGCGCCATGTTCACGAGCAGCAACGTCGCCGAGAGCAGCGCGATGAATCCTCCGATGACCGAAGGCGTCACCCAGGGGGCGATGCGCGCCAGCACCGGGTCGGAGTAATCGTAGAAGGCCATCCGTCGCGGCTGGCCAAGCAGGCCGGCGACGTGCCAGGGGATGGTCAGGAGCATGATGCCGATGAACCACAGCCAGAGCTGCGTGCGGACGAGCCGCAAACTCCAGAGCGGACGACCGGTGAGCTTCGGCCAGAGTTCGTAGATGATGACGAAGTACATGATGACCACCGCCCCCGGATAGATCATGTGGAAGTGCGCCGTCACAAACTGCGTGTTGTGGATGGAGGCGTTCATGCCGTAGGACATGTTGATTATCCCACCCGCGCCGCCGATCCCGAGCATGATGAAGGACAGCCCGGTGGCGAGCACCGTCGGCTCTTTCCAGGGCAGGGCCGCCACCCACCCGAACACGCCCTTGCCGCCGTGCAGCCGCCCGCTGATCTCCATGGTCGCGGTGATGGAAAAAACGGTGATGAGGGTCGGCACCACCACCATGATGGTAAAGACCGTGTGCAGGAACTTGGTGCCCGAGCCAACTTGGGGATCGGCAAAAAGGTGGTGGATGCCGATAGGCATCGCGAACACCACGAACAACAGAAACGCCAAACGACCCATGATGTCCGAGTAGAGCCGGGAGCCAGCGGCTTGGGGTGCGAGTGTGTAGTAAGCAATGTAGGCAGGCAACAGCCAGAAGTAGACGATGCCGTGCAGCGTCCAGGAAAAGAGCACCCGCCCTAGTCCAGCGTCCACTTGCGTGCGCCAGCCCAGCGCCACCGGAAGCAGGTAGAACACGACCTCAGAAAGCACCCCGAGCGAGGTCCAGAGCCAGACCAAGGCGCTGGCGACCGAGGCAAACATCGCCAGCGGCACCGGCTTGCCGGGGTTCTCCCGCTTCCAACCCACCATGTTCACCACGAGCACTGCCACCCAAATCCAGGAACCAATGATCACCGTGACCAACCCGCCGTAGTACCATGCATTGGCAGTTAGCGGCGGATAAAAAGTGTAGAGTACCCCCGCCTGCCCGAAGAGCACCGGCACCAGCACCAAAACACTGCCCGTGACTACCATCCAAAAGCCTGTCCATGCCCACGCCATCCCCCGGATCGGTCGCGCGAGACCGGCCGCGCAACAGGCGTAACCAAAGCCCATGGCAACAAGCGTCGGGAAAATATAACCGAAGAACGAACCGTGCGCGGTAACCGACGAATAGTAAGTCGCCGCGGTGGCGAAATGGCCCCACGGACTGCGCACCCACATCTGCCAGACGCCCAAAGCGATCCCAGGCACAAAGAGGGCAAACGCACTCCACAAATGTGCCAACACCAGCGAGGAAGCGCCGTAGAAGTTGCGAGAATTCGTCATTACGGAAGGAGGGAATCAGTTAAAAACGGCGCTCGCCACTGGGGTCAAAAGGGAACTCGGCTTTCGGTACCACGCGAACCCGCGCCCACATGTCGTGATGGCTAGGCCCGCAAAACTCGTGGCAGGGCATCAGGAAGTCGCCGGTTTTCGCGAAACGCGTGCGCAAGGTAGCCACGTAGCCGGGCACGATCATCGTGTTGACGTTGGTGCCCATGATTAGCAAACCGTGCACAACATCCGCGCTAGTTGCACGGAACACTACTGGGGTGTCTACGGGGACGGTGATGACGGAGGGGACGAATGCATATTGCTGCGCGAGCACGCGCACAACAACAGTGCCGTCGGCTTGCATCCCGCTGCCCAGGTTGCTTTCCACAAACTCGCTGCCCGGCTGATTGGCAGAGACCGGGTTGATCGTCTCCACGTTGGAGGGAGGCTCCGCACCAATGTGGACGGCGCTAAAGACAATGGTGGCAAGGATGGTGAGAAACACTCCAACGACGACCAACACCCAACGGTTTTCCTCCCGAACGATGACCGCTTCGGGGATGCCCAACTCTTTGTCCGCGGCTTCGCCCGGCGTGGCGGATCGCGGTGGATCGTCGGGAGCGTGCGGTGAGGGTGAAGGTGGGTTATTCAACAGGCCCCCGGGGTAGGAAGACGAGCAGGTAGAACAGCAGCCACAACAGCAGCACGATGCTCAACGCGATGGACGCGACGGTCGCCGCGCCCCGCGGGCCGAGTCGCAACGTCTGCAAAGCCGCCTCGCGCCCGGACGGGTCCGCGACGTGTTCACGGCTGTGTGAAGCCGAGGTGTGGTCATCGTGGACGGAGGGAGCGTGCGGTGGCGAAGCGGCGGTTGGCGGTGAGTCCATGTGATTAGATGATGAAAGCCGGCCCGCTGAAAGTGTGCCGAGAATTAAGGAACTTTGGCGGATGGCACCGTCATTCCAGCAGAGCGTCTTTCGATCTGGGTCAGCGACGCCGGGAGGCTGTCGTCCGGACCGTCCACGCGCAGTTGTTCGTAGTAGCGCGCCACCGCGCGCACATCCGCTTCCGTGAGCTTGGACGCGACCTCGTGCATCACGGCCGCCCCGCTGTTCTGGCGGTAGCCGCGACGCCATGCGCTGAACTGCGCCTCGATGTAGCGGGCGTACTGCCCTTGAAGCCGTGGGACAAATGGCCTTTCGCCCGTGCCCTGCGCACCGTGGCAGTTGGAGCAGCTCTGCACCCGCAGGTCGCTGTCGCCTAAGGTCGCCAGTTCTTTTCCGCGCTTGAGCAGCGTCGCGTCGTCTTGGCCCGCCTGGTCTGCGGGCGGGAAAGGGACGTTCTCCTGCGCGGCGTAGTAGGCGGCCACATCGGCTTTTTCCTGCTCGGTCAAACGTTTGGCGAAGGGAGTCATCACCGCGTTGCGCCGCCGGTCGGTGGTGTAATCGCGCAACTGCTTGAGTAGGTAATATTGATCCTGCCCGGCCAGCCGCGGGAACGCACCGCTGCCATCCGCCGCGCCGTTAAAAGCGTGGCACCGGGCACAGGCTCCCACGCCGGACGAAGTACCATGCGAAACGATGGTTGCGCCGCGCCGGACGTCGCCTACCTCCGCCATCGTCGTTGTGTTCGACGGTTCTGCCTGCACGGAGGATGCCGCGGGCGGTTGCGCCGTAAGTACGCGCAAGCCAATGATCACCGTCGGAACAAGCGCGGCGCCAAGAGTTAAGATGGAGCGTCGAAATCGCATGTTAGAAAAAGGTGTCGCCGATCCTCGTCACATTTAAAAGCATGTGTTCCACACCGTCAGTGCGACGTTAGCGGTTGGCTTCCGAAGCCGTCTTCCAACTTCAGGCGCGTTTATCAAATTCGTCCACGACGAGCGCACGAAAACTTCTAATAAGTGTGGACGTGGGTGCCTTGTTCTGGCTGTTAATCTACGATGAACGGTGAGAGCGACCTGAGCTAAAACACCAACCGCGCGTGGCCACGACAGAACGATTACCCGTAAAAAGGTCTAGACCGCCTGCGTCTAGAATTATAAAGGATGAGCGGTTTACTTGGAAGCCGAACGCTCTGCCATAGTACAGACATGATTTCCGACCAAACAGCGGCGGCGATTGCACCGGAACTCGGAGAGCGTCCTGGCACGTTTTCGTGGTGGTCGTTGCGGCAGGAGTTCGCTCCGACGCCGACTCGGCTGCGCAGCGCGTTCAAGTTTGCGTTGTGCGCGACGCTTGTGATGGTGCTCGCCTTTTTCTTCAACTGGCCTGCCGCCTTGGCCATGGTTGGGCCGCTGCTGCTCACGCGCTCCGACCAACGCTACGATCTGCCGCAGGCGGTGGCCGCTGTCTTCGTCACTTGGGGGATGGCCATGTTCTACTATTGGTCGCTGCGTTACTCGCAGAACCTCCCGCTCTTCATCCTGGTGCTCGGGGGCGTTCTGATGGTAAGCGGTGCATTGGGCACCCTGCCGGGCATCGGCGTACCGGTGAACCTCGGCACCGCTCCCTGCATTTCGGCGCTGGCCACCTACTTCTTTGAACCGGACCCGCGCGGTCCGCTGTTCCTGCCAATTGCCTCGCAGTTGCTGATCGGCTACCTGCTGGCGCTTACGGTGCAATTTGTGCTCTGGCCTTATTCGCCGCGCCGGGATTGGGACGAATCCTTCCAGCGGCTCTGGGCCGAGTGCCGAAGCGTCTGCGCGCGGTGGTTCGCCGACGGAGCGTCACCATTCCGTCCCGACACCTTGGACCACCAAGCCAAGGAGGTCATGGGTTTGAGCAGCCAGCGCATCGGCCTCGTCGACGCCGCCGACGAGGGGGTTGCGATCCGCAAAGCGGCGTCGCAACACGCCCTGGAGGTCATGATCCTGCTGCACGACCTGCGGCGGCTGGGCCGAGGTGAACCGGAGTCGGTGCGATGGCAGCAACTCGGCGCAGCGTTCGACCGGCACTTTGCCGCTCTGGAAAGCTTGTTGGCCGGAGACCCACGTGCGATGGCAGAGTTTGCGCACGACGCCGCGCCACCGGACCCGTTGCCGGACGATCCCACCGCGGATGGGCCGGCGTCGGAGTTGCTCCGCAACGATGATCTGCGCCGGTTGTGGACGACGCTAAACGGGTGTGCGGAAGCCTTTCGTGCCATGGCCTTCTTACGGCGGGCGGAGGAGATCACCCAGCGCGACCAGCGTTTCCGCTGGGTTCTCGCCCTCAAACCGGCGGACCTGCGGCAACTCGGCACGGCACAACCGTGGCGGAACGGGGCCAAGGTCGCGCTCCTCGTCTTTTCCTCCCTGCTCTTTTGGCAGGCCTTCCGCTGGCCTAACGGGGCTACGATCCTCGCCAGCGCCCTCATCGTGAATTTACCCGACCTGGGATCATCGGCGCGCAAGGCGATCAACCGCGTGTATGGCTTGCTGCTGGGCATGTCGTGCGCGCTGGTCTGCACACTCTTCGTGGTCCGCTACGTCGAAACGGTCTTCGGCTACGGGTTGACCGTGTTCGGAGTGTTGCTGCTCATGGGCTACCTGAGCGGGGCCAGCAGCCGGGTCAATTACATCGGTTTCCAGGGGGCAATCAGCTTTGTGCTTACATTCATCGGCGACGACCGGCAGAGCGTCAGCCTGGAGGCGCTGCGTGGACGCTTCCTGGGTCTGGTGGCGGGAGTGGTCATCGCCGAGATCATCCTCTTTAATCTGTGGCCAGTGCGCAAGGCCAAGGAGATGTTCGTGGGCTTGGCCGAAAGCTTCGCTGTCTGCGCACGGTTCTGGGCCAAGCTCTTCCAGGGAACGACGGAGCAGTTCCAGGCGTGCGAACAGGATTTCGCCGACCAGTACAACCGCGGGTTCGCCGCCAACGTGGCCCTCAATGACAGCATTGAATTCGAGGGCCGCGCGGGTAGCGCACGCTACGGCTACGCCGGCCGTCTGCTCGTGCACGAGATCGCCCTGTACGAGCAGATACGGCTCGTCGGTCTGGATTGGGCGCGACTTGTCCGCAGCCGTCTGCCGTTGCCCGACGGGTTCGACACAATCCGGCAACGCTTCCACACGCTGGCCGGTCGGTTGGGTCGTCCGGTGGACCTGCCATCCTTCCCGCCAGTAGCAGAACGCCCCGCTGGGGTTGCTCTACACTCCGGGGAGCGGAGCGTCTGGCAGCAGCGGACCCTCGACGAGCGCCTGCGGCAGTTGGAGTACGTCCTCGACTCCATGGATCGGTTAACCACCCCGCCGGAGACCGATTGAAGATCCGCTGATTCCACCCGATTTATGCCCGACCCGACCAATTCTCCCCTGCCCGCCCGTCCGGCGGGTGGAGACGAAGCCGTCCCACGCTTCGCTGATGGCACGACGCCGGAGGCACCTGCGCGGCCGTGCGGGTGGCT
>CALMVM010000427.1:0-6383 GCA_937873255.1 uncultured Verrucomicrobiota bacterium
GACCACGTCCACGTCGCTTGACGGGTGGGATTCACCCCGCGCGACGCTGCCGAATAGCTTGATGCACCTGATCACGGGATGAGCGCGACCGAAGGCAGCCAGCGCGGGCCGCAGGCTTTCGAGCGTGGGTTTCGGTCTGTCGAGCGTCGTGCTCATCCGGGATGATTGTACACCCCCACCGGAATCAGGTCACTCACTTTCGCCAAGCATCCCGACAGTTCCTTTATCCGGCTCTTTATCCGGCAACGCCTCGCAAATGGGATCAAATGAGGACCACGAGAGAGCAAGCGGGCAGGGGCCAAACGACCCGCTGCCAGAGCGTGAGAGCAGATGAGAGCACGTCAGATAAACGTAGGAAAAATCGACGTAACTCCTTGCGAACGAGACGCTCTCCCCCATCTTGCTGGCGAGGAAGGGGTTATGCGGCAGATTCGCAATCGCCAGAACGGCGTTGTAACCTACTTTAGTAACCTTGCTTGCCTGAACCGATGAAAACATCACTCGCGTCTGAAAAGCCGACCTTTCAAAAAACTGAAGTGCCGTGTCTTTACCGGTATTCATCCAACGGGGTGTACTATGCACTCGTAAAACACGAGGGCAAGCAGAAACGGGCCTCCCTTGAGACCACGGACAAAACTGTCGCCAAGCGCAAGCTCGGCGACTTTCAGCCTGACCTTGGAAAGGTCGATCCATCCGCAGGGCGTCTGACCCTACGAGAACTTTGCGCCCGCTACCTCGCCACGGTTTAAAAAACCAGTCACCTGCCAAGGGACAACGCTCCTTTGGGCAGGCTCCGCGCAACCGCGGACGCAACCCTTCGATCTTCGCCGCCATGAGCCCGGCGGGGCTCATGGCCACCATGACCGTGGAAGGCTCCACCAACGTCGAGGTGTTCCTGATCTATCTGGATCAGGTGCTCTGTCCCGCGTTGCGCCCGGGCCAGACCGTGGTCCTGGACAATCTCTCCGTCCACAAAAACGAGGCGGTCCGCGCCAGAATCGAAGCCTGCGGCTGCCGCCGGTGGTTCTTGCCCGCCTACCGCCCGGACTTCAACCCCGTCGAACACGCCTTTTCCAAGCTCAAGCGCTTCTTGGGTAAAGCGAAGGCCCGCGCCCAGGAAACCCTCGAAGCGGCCATCGCTGCCGGCTTGGCCACCCTCACCGCTCAAGACGCCTGTGGCTGGTTCAAACACTGCGAGTTTCCTCTACCCCTTCATTCATTTTGAAAATGGCTGTAAAGCCGGGGCGGCACTCCGACAGTGTTCTTGCCCAAAGGTCGAAGATCAAGTAACGCCACAGGGACGCTCCCACTTATGTCCTTCCAACTCCGAGACCCCCAATCTTCCGCGTTCCAACTCCTCTCGCTGGGCGAGGTGATGCTCCGCCTCGACCCGGGCGAGGGCCGTGTGCACACCGCCCGGCAGTTCACCGCGTGGGAGGGCGGGGGAGAGTACAATGTCGCGCGTGGGTTGCGACGGTGCTTCGGATTGAAAACGGCGCTGGTCTCGGCGTTCGCCGACAACCCGGTGGGGCGTCTGTTGGAAGATTTCATCCTCCAGGGCGGCGTGGACGCCTCGCTCGTGCGCTGGGTCAAGTACGACGGCATCGGGCGCGACGTGCGCAACGGGCTCAACTTTACCGAGCGCGGCTTCGGCGTGCGCGGGGCTGTCGGCACGCCCGACCGCGGGCACACGGCCGCCAGCCAGATGAAGGTCGGCGACATCGACTGGGAACATGTCTTCGGCACGCTGGGCGTGCGGTGGTTCCACACGGGCGGGATCTTTGCCGCGCTCTCCGCGACGACGGCGGAGGTCATCGTCGAGGCCGCCAAGGCCGCCAAAAAGCACGGCACGGTGGTTTCCTACGACCTGAACTACCGTCCGAGCCTGTGGAAAAGCATCGGCGGGCTGAAGAAGGCGCAGGAGGTCAACCGCGAGATCGCCCGTTATGTGGACGTGATGATCGGCAACGAGGAGGATTTCACGGCGAGCCTGGGCTTCGCCGTCGAGGGCGTGGACGAGAACATCAGCCACGTGCCCATCGAGAGTTTCAAGAAGATGATCGAGACGGCGCGCAAGGATTTCCCCAATTTCCAAGCCGTGGCGACGACGCTGCGTGCTGTGCAGTCGGCGACGATCAACGACTGGAGCGCGGTGCTCTGGCACGACGGGCAGTTCCACGCATCGCGCGAGTACAAAAACTTGGAGATCATGGACCGCGTCGGCGGCGGCGATAGTTTCGCCAGCGGGCTGATCTACGGTTTCCTGATGGACAAGGGCGCGGCGGCGGCCGTCAACTACGGCGCGGCGCACGGCGCGCTGGCGATGACGACACCCGGCGATACGTCGATGGCGACCCGCGACGAGGTGGAGAAATTGATGCAGGGCGGCAGCGCGCGGGTGGTGCGCTGACGGGTCAGCGGATTTTCGTGCCGCGGTCCGGGTCGAGTTCGGGCGGGGCGGACGCTTCGGTGCCGCCGCTCAGGCCGGAACTGGTCGGCCCGGCGGTGGGGGAGTTCATGGTGTTCATGCCCGGACTGGTCAACGGCGCGCGGTCTTCCGGGATGTCCGCCGTGGCGTTCGGGTCGCTGGTGCATCCGGCAACGGTAGCCAAACCCGCGAACGCGACGGCGAGCCAGAACGATTTCCTCATGCCCCCGGAATCGTCCATGCTCCGGTGTCCGGTCGCGCGCGGAAGCCGATTCGCGTTTGCCTTGTGCGCCGACGCGGGCAGGTTGGAGGCCGCCCATGGAATTATCCGACGCCATCCTTGCCCGCCGTACGATCAAAGATTTCCGTCCGGACCCCGTGCCCACCGATGTGCTGGACCGCGCTCTGACGGCCGGTCTGTGGGCGCAAAACCACAAGCTGACCGAACCTTGGAGGTTCACGATCCTCGGCCCCGAGGCGCACCGGCGACTGGCGGCGGCCTTCGCCGATTCGCAGGGGCCGGAGGCGCGCGCGGAAGCCGAAAAGAAAATCACGGGCAAGCCGCTGGTCGTGGCCGTCAGCCAGCGGCTCGCCGCCGACGAAAACACGCGGCGGGAAGATTACGCCGCCATCGCCTGCGCGCTGCAAAACATCCAGCTCGCCGCGTGGGCCGAGGGCCTGGGCATGCAATGGAGCAGCGGCAAGGTCATCCGCCTGGAAAGCATCTATCGTTTGCTCGGCATCGACCGGCAGGGGGAGGAAATCGTGGGGCTGCTGTTTTTCGGGTATCCCGCACGGGTGCCGGCTGCACCCCGGCGCAAGGGATTGGACGAGGTCACGCGGCGGCTGTCGTGAGAAACTTTCGCCATTCAATCGCGCCGGAACTGCTCCGTGATCTGCGCGATCTCGACGCCAAACTTGCTGACCGACCCACGGTTGACCATCGTGCGGCCGTCTTCCTGAAGATACATCCATTGCCGGAGCCGCACGTTGAACAGCGGGTTGCCCGGCTTCAAGGCCACGGTGTATTCCCAACGAAACGCGTTGCCGTACGCCTCACCCGCGCCGTTGCCGACCACGTCGTTGGCGGTTGCCTCGTAGCGATGGGCGTCTAGGCGGCGGATACGCCAGTGGCGTTCCTGCCGGGTGCCGTCGTCGTAGGTGAAAGTCTGGTCCAACACGAGCACCCCGCCGTCCAGGTGTCCGTGGCAGTCGGTGGCGAAACGTCTGGCGGGATCGCCCGAGCGGTTCTCGAACACGCCCCAGGAATGGGTATGGCCCGTGAAATAATCGACCGGGTCGAAGGTCGGTTTCGCGCCCGCGAAATGTTCGGTCGGCACCGAGGCGCAACCGGCGAACGCAAGCACGGTCAACGTAAGCAAAAACAGGCCGCCAAAGCGGCCGGTCGCTTCCCGTAACCGGTAGGGATGGCTCTCCGAGCCGTCCGTCGATTTTCCGGCGAGGCGCGTTGTACGCACGCGGATCAACCAAGCCAATCGACGGACGGCTCGGAGAGCCATCCCTACCAACGGTTTGGATGCCGCTTCGCGGCGGGTATCCGCGTTCATCGGCGGTCGCCGGCGGCGAGTTCCACGAGCAGCTTGCGGCCCTTGAAACGGATGCCCGTGAGCTTCTCGCGCACTTCCTCCTCGTGCTCTTGCGCCACGTCCACGAGCGATTGTTGCGGCAGGAGGTGGATCAGGCCCACGACTTCCTTGGGCAGACCGGTCACGCCGGCGATCACCCCGACGATGTCGCCGGGGCGGATGTTGTGCTGCGCGCCGACGTTCATGACCAGCCGGATCATGCCCTTTTCGTGCGACACGGCGGCGGGCGAGCCGTCGGGACGCAAATTGCGCCGGGCGGGGCCTCTGGGCGCGTAAGATTTGTGGCTGAGCGCGTCGTCGAGGGTCTGGGGTTCGTCCTCGTCGTCGACCTCGAAATGCGGTGGCTCGACCTCCGGCCGCTTCTGGTGCTGCGCATGACCGGGCGCACCCTGCGACGCGCGGACGGGCGGCGCGGACTCCGCCGGTTTTTCGCCGCCGTCGCTCAGCAAATGGATCAACGCCGAGGCGATATCCGTCGGCGAATGCCCCGCCTCCAGCCAGCGGTCCACCGCCTCGTCGCGGCGGCGGTAACTGCCGGCTTCCAGCGTTTCGCGCACGCGTTCGAAAAGCGTCTCGGTGCGGCGTTCCTCCACCTCATCGAGCGACGGCACGCGCTGGCGCTGGATGCGCGCCTTGATGAAACGCTGGATGTTCTGGAGCTTATAAATCTCGCGCCCCGCGACGAACGTAATCGCCTTGCCCGTCTTGCCCGCGCGTCCGGTGCGGCCGATGCGGTGGACGTAGTCCTCGCCGTCGTGCGGCAGGTCGTAGTTGAACACGACTTCCACGTCGTCCACGTCGAGCCCGCGCGCGGCCACGTCGGTGGCGACGAGGAACTCGCAGGCGTGGCTGCGGAAGCGTCCCATGACGCGTTCGCGCATCGCCTGACTCAGGTCACCGTGGAGCGCCTCGGCGCGGTAGCCGCGCGCGGCGAGATGGCTCGTCAGCTCATCCACCATGATCTTCGTCGCGCAAAAGACGATGCCCAGCTTCACGTCCTCCAGGTCGAGCAGGCGGCAGAGCACTTCGAGCTTCGAGCGTCGGTCCACCTCGTAATAAACCTGTTCGATGGCGGGCACGGTGAGCGCCTGCGACTCGATGCGCACCTGCGCCGCGTCGCGCGTGAACCGCCGGATCAAATCGCGGATCACCGGCGGCACCGTGGCCGAAAAAAGCACCGTCTGCCGCTCGGCGGGGGCCTGGGAGAGGATTTTCTCGATGTCCTCGCGGAAGCCCATGTCGAGCATCCGGTCGGCCTCGTCGAGCACGACGGTCGTGACCGCGTCGAGCTTGAGCGTGCCGCGTTCCAGATGGTCCATCACGCGGCCCGGCGTGCCGATGATGATCTGCGCGCCGTCGCGCAACCCGCGCAGCTGCCGGTCGTACGATGCGCCGCCGTAGATGGGGAGTTCGCGCACGCCTTTCTTGAAGAGGGCGAGCTTCGCCACTTCCTCGGCGACCTGCATGGCGAGTTCGCGCGTGGGCAGGAGAATGAGGGCCTGCGGGACGCGCCGTTCGCCCTTGATCTTCTCGATGAGCGGGATGGCGAAGGCCGCTGTCTTGCCCGAGCCGGTCTGCGATTGGCCGACCACGTCGCGCCCCGAGAGCAGCACGGGGATCGCGGCCGATTGCACCGGCGAGGCTTCCTCGAAGCCCATCCGCGCGACGGCCTTGAGGACTTCCGGTGACAGGCCGAGTTCGGCGAAAGGCTTCTTTTCCACCTGCGTACTTACGCCATGGAACGCTCCGGGTCCAATCAGGCAGCGGGCGCGTCTTCGTCATCCACGCTCGGGGCGTCACCGAACCCGCACGGAAATAACCGACGTTCCTCGCGGAATCCTATCCCCGTGGTGCGGAAAATTGTCCGGCGGGAAATGTTCCGTCGCGTCCCGCCGTAGGATGTCGAGATTCAGGAAACCGCAAGCAACTCCCGCAGCGTCGCCGCGTCGCGCGAGAACGCCTCGACGGAGTCGTCCGCCACGAACTCCAGATAGGCGCACCGGTCGCCGGACGCCTCGGAGGCGCACGCCAGATACCGCTGCCAATCGGCCGAACCTTCCGCCAGCGGCGCGCGCTGGTCGCGTTCGCCGATCCAATGGAAAACGTGCACGTGCGCGAGACGATTCTTGATCTGCCGCAGACCGTCGAGACGTTCGTCGGCGGACGTTCCCTGGCGCGGCTGCCAATAGAGCCGCGCGGCGGGATGCCCGATGGTTTCGATCAGGCGCGACGCCGATTCGTTCGTGTCGGTGGCGGTGCCGGGATGGTACTCGAACCCGAGGCTGCACCCCCCGTCCTTCGCCGTTTGGGAGAGGGCGCGTCCAGCATCGGCGAGGCGGCGAAAATAA
>CALMVM010000427.1:6393-7933 GCA_937873255.1 uncultured Verrucomicrobiota bacterium
GTTTCCGCGCCGAGCGCCTGGGCGGGTTCCAGCACCGGCAGGAATTCCGCCGCCCGGCTTCCCGGGGTCAGTCGGAAGTACGACCCGTAGGAGGGGGTGAGCAACCCCGCCTCGCCGCTGCGCCGGCGCACCGTCGAGGCCTTGTCGGGCCGGCCGGCGGGGACGTGGATGTCGCCGCCCCATTCGACCGCGCGCAGGCCGTTCTCGCTCGCCAGCGCGATGATGCGTTCGACGGACAACTGACGAAACGTGATGGAGCAGAGCCCTGGGTGGATCATGCGGCGGCCGGGCGTGAATGTCGGCGTGGCGCGGCAGGATAGGGCTGGTCCGGGTAGGAATCCATGAAATCCTTGGTCGCCTGCGCAAACTGGCGGTCTCCGGCGCGCCCTGCCCGGCGTAGCGGCCACGGTCGGCGGATGCGATCCCTCCCCGCCGGGACCGGCGAACATCGACATGGACGACAAAACCCGTTAACTCTGAGGTTGGCTCTGCGTCAGGAAGCGGTTCGTGTACCAGATGCCAGCCTGAATATGTCCCCCGTATTCTTTCCGCCGCGCGTTTCGCCGGCCGCGCCGCGCTGACGTTCGTCGGCCTGGCCCTCCTGTGCGTGGGGTGCGCCTGGCTCCTGCGGCCCGGCGACGCTCGGCCGGCACCCATCTACCCGCCCGAGGAATTCGCCGGGGCCGCGAAGCTGCGCGACACGGACTTCGACCGGCAGAACCCGCCGACGATCCAGCGCGAGGTCGATTATTCGCAGGGCCCCGCCGGCGCGTGGTATCCGAAAAGATTGGTCCGACGGCCAGCCCTTCACCGCCGACGACATCTTTTATTGGTGGGAGGAAACGGGCGGCTCGGCAAATCGCGCCCCGAGTGGATGATCACCGCCGGCAAGCCGGGCGAGGTCGCCAAGGTGGATGACCTGACCGTGAAGTTCGTCTTCCCCGAGCCGAACGCCTTGCTGCTCGAAACCCTCGCGCACACGTCCTGTTACGTCCCCCGGCATTATTTCGGCGGGGCGGTGGATAATTTCATCCAGCGCGCCATTGAGGTGATCGGCTCGTTCCCGCAACTGCCGTTGTGGCTCGCGCTAGCGGCGGTGCTGCCGCGTGACTGGTCGGCGCTGAACACCTACTTCGCCATCACGGTGGTCCTGAGCCTGCTTGGTTGGACGGGCCTCGCGCGGGTGGTGCGCGGCAAGATTCTTTCTCTGCGCGAGGAGGACTATGCGGTCGCGGCGCGATTGCTCGGGGCGAGCCACACGCGGATCATCGCGCGGCACCTGCTGCCAGGGTTCACGAGCCACATCATCGTCAGCCTGAGCCTGAGTGTGCCGGGGATGACTTTGGGCGAGACGGCGCTGAGTTTCCTGGGGTTGGGATTGCGCCCGCCGGTAATCAGTTGGGGCGTGATGCTCCAGGACGCGATGCAGATCGACGTGGTGGCGAATTACCCGTGGCTGCTCATGCCGATAGCGTTCATCATCCTGACGGTCCTGGCCTTCAATTTCTTCGGCGACAGCATGCGTGACGCCGCCGACCCG
>CALMVM010000428.1 GCA_937873255.1 uncultured Verrucomicrobiota bacterium
AACCTGACTGATGCGGAGTACCGCGCGTGTGCGCAGGCGCACCAGGCGATGGGCGTCGTCGGCGGGGCCCATCGCCTGGGCCTCGTCAACGTCGAGGTCATCGCCGGCACACTTCTTTGCTGCGCTGCACCATCGGCTACGAGGCTCCGCTCTGGGTCCGGTTCCTGGGCTGGTTCAACCGCTCCAACTATTTTCTGCACCGCCATCTGATTGAGGAAACGGGCGCGTTCGCGTGCGACATCACCTCGAAATACGCCACGCCCAAAGCTGCCTGACGCGCGCGGATAGCTGCCCTTCAACCACTACTCCACCAATGATCAAGTTCACCATCCTGTTAAATCGCAAGAAATGAGAGCCGAAGACGGTCGCACGGTACTCGGCCGCGTACTCCAACGCCCATCGCCGCGACGCCGCGCCCCGCGCCGGGTTGGCGCTGAACATGGAGCTGAGCCCCGGCACGGCGACCTGGATTGGGCAGCTTCTATGATTTCTTGGAAAAGAGAGAAGGGCGCTGGGGCATCGCCCTGCGACAGGGCGTGTACGACAAGGATCGCATCGACCCGGTGGCGCCGGACGCCGTCCTCCATCTGGATGCCGGGCGGCTGCGGACGTTCCCCGCCGGCTACCGGCACCTCGCCTATCTGCAGACGCGGATCGGCTACGAGGTCAAAATGGACATGCCGCAGTCGGAAGGCAAAGAGATCGAGGAACTCTACCGCCGTGGCGCTGCCTGGCTGCGAGGGGAGGAGAGCGGTCCCCCTCGGTGAAGATGCCGTCAACAGCGTGGCCTGGAGCGTTGCTCGTAAAAGCCGGTCTTCGTCCATTCGTCACGCTGGACTTCCTCTCCATGGACCGCAAATGTATCGTGAACACCCCCTGGCGAATGTCAGGTACCGTTTTCAGAATACTCCTAGTTTCAGCCGAATCTACGCGCAAAACCCCAAAAAAATCCGCCGTACGTTAACCTACTCGCAAGTATATTGATTCACCCGGATCAAACAGAAATTTACATGGCATCCGTTTTCGCAATATTTTCTTATCGTCCTTGCTCTGCGCGTGGGACACGATGGGGTTCGCGCGATGAATCATCTCCCGTAGCCGATGTGGAGTCCCCCGGTGTCGAGACGCTCGGCCTCGGCCAATGCGTCTTGGCTGCCCTGTGGCAAACGCGGTCCGCGATCCTGGCCGAGTTGGTCAGTCGCCTGGAGGACGCGGGCGGGAAAATCAGCGCTAACGTGCTCTCCCTCGCCCTGGTCGATCTGCAAACCAGGATCGATGCGGACGCGTCGCCGCCCTTCGCCCTAGTCGAAACCGGCACGCGGTAGACGCTGCGGGCCAAACAAGACGCTTTGGAGGTTCTCGCGAGCGACCGGAAGCTCCACCTCGCCCGACCGCTCTCCGAGGAAGAATTGACCATCCCGTCGATCATCATTTTCAATGGCTTGGAGGGACTCTCGCGCAAGTCCATCCACCGCTGCACCGGCGAGGACCCGGCGGCGGCGCTCGCCCGCCTCCAAGACGAGGGGCTCAATTTACATGGTCCCCGGTGAGGCATTCGATCACTGGCGACCTTCGCCCACGATTCTCCGAAAACTCGGATTGAAGCGGTTTTCCGATCTGCCGGGCTACCGGGATTTCCGGGCATTCCTGCAAGGGGAAGGGAGTTACGCGGACGCCGAAAAGGCTGCCGTCCGGGAGTTGCGCCGTGCCAAACCGAAGAGCGGAAGCGGCGCGTGAGGGAAAGAAACCTCCCCGGACGGGGCACCGGATTTTGGCGGTCCGATCGGAAACAATTCGCGGTCGCGCCAAAAAAATTGCAGTCAACGCGGGTCAGTCTGGCAGCGAAAGCACGTCGTGGCAGCCGGCCATCCGCGCCGCCGCAACAGAGTAAACCTGCACTTGATCAACCCATTACAGGGTGCGATATCACCTCGAAAAAAGGCTATGGTCAGAACCCCAAATTGTGCTGGGCGCGTCGGTGGAAAAGGTTAAGCTGCCGTGGGATATTAGACAACGATGGATCGTCCGGCACCCCGCCTGGGCTCCACGTTGTACAAGCTCAGTGGAATTTAGCGGCGCAGGTCACATGCATCCGGTCACACCAATCGTACATCCGCTGCCTGACAAGGTGGCGATCATCCACGATTGGCTGCCCGTTTACGCCGGGGCCGAACGCGTGTTGGAACAAATCATCAAGATTTTTCCGCACGCGGAACTTTTCAGCATGGTCGATCTGCTGCCGCCCGACCAGCGAGGCTTCCTGCTCGACAAAAAGGTGAACACGTCGTTTGTCCAGAAGCTGCCGCGCTGGGCGCGCAATCGTTACCGGGCGTTCCTGCCGCTGATGCCGTACGCGGTCGAGCAGTTCGACTTCTCCGGGTTTCCGTTGGTGATTTCGAGCAGCTACGCCGTGGCCAAGGGGATCATCACGGGGCCGGACCAACTGCACGTTTGCTATTGCCATTCGCCCGTGCGCTACGCCTGGGACTTGCAGCATCAGTACCTGCGTGAGGCCAAGCTGGGGGCCACCAGTATCAAAGGGATCATCTCGCGCCTGATTCTCCATTACCTGCGGCTGTGGGACGGAGTAGGCCACCACCGGGTGGATCGGTTCGTGACCAACTCGCAGTTCGTGCGCAAGCGCCTGCGGAAGTTCTATCGCCGGGATGCATCCGTGGTCTACCCGCCCGTGGACACGGAATATTTTACCCCGGGGGGGCGCAAGCAGGAATATTACCTGACGGTCTCGCGCATGGTGCCGTACAAGATGGTCGGCGCGGTGGTGGACGCGTTCGCGCTGATGCCCGACAAGGAGTTGCACGTCATCGGGGCCGGCCCGGAATTCAAGAACATCAGCAGCCGCGCCACCCCCAACGTGAAAATGATGGGATACCAGCCCAACGATGTGCTGCGGCAAGAAATGCAGGGTGCCCGAGCATTCATCTTTGCCGCGGAGGAGGATTTCGGTATCGTGCCCGTCGAGGCCCAGGCCTGCGGGACGCCGGTGATCGCCTTCGGGCGCGGCGGGGCGAAGGAAACCGTGATCCCGGGACGGACCGGCATCTTTTTTTACGAACAGAGTGCCTCGGGAATCCGCGCGGCCGTCGAGGCATTCGAAGGTTCGCTCCATCGCTTCGACAGCCAGGCGGTCCGCGAGCATGCCGAGCAGTTTTCCTGCTTGCGGTTCCGTGAGCAGATGGAATGGGAGGTGCGCCGGTACTGGAACGAGTTCGCGCACAATTACCCGACCGTGGTGCGTTGAGCATTGGTCCGCCGGCGCGGCCCGGGGATCAGCGCAGGACCTCGGCGTACACCGCTTCGACATCCCTGGCGGTGCGCTCGATGGTGAAGCGTTCCGCAACGCGTTGTCGGCCGAGGCGAGCCATGGCGGCGGTCCGCTCGGGCTGGCTCAACAGTTGGCAGATCGCGTCGGCCATCCGATCCACGTTGCCCGGCGGGACGAGCAAACCCGTCTGGCCGTCAACGATGATCTCGGGCACACCGCCCGCCTCCGTGGCAACGACCGGCTTGCCGGCGGCCATGGCCTCGACGACGATCTGGCCGAACGGCTCGGGCGTGGTCGAAGCCAGCACGAGCACATCGAGGGCATGCAGGCGGGCGGCCACATCGTTGACGAATCCGGTGAACTCGACCACGGCGGCCAGCCCGAGCGATGCCGTCAGGCGACGAATCTCCCCCTCGTAGGCGAGATCGTTGAAAAACGCGCTGCCGATCACCTGGAAGCGTGTGGTCGGGAATTGCCGGAGCACCTGGGCGGCGGCCCGCAAAAAGATGTCCTGACCCTTCGTTGAACTGATCCGGCCGACGATCCCGACCGTGGCACACGACGAATCCCCGGGCCGCGTCGGCGGCGAATGGTCGAACTCCTCCAACGAGATGCCCGGATAAATGACCCAGGACGGTCTGGCTCCGGAAGCTCCGACCGAGCGCAGGGTGTGCCAGGAATTCGCGATCAGATATTGCGGCACGGTGCGCGTCAGAAAACGAAAAACCCTTGCCAGCCGGGGCGGCATGTAGCCCTCGGCCAGCCCCATGTGCAGGTGCCAGATGCAAGGCCGGCCCGCCAGCCGGCTCGCCAGCCCCCCGATGATATTGGCCTTCAGAGAGTGGGTGTGGACGAGATCGATGCCGTGCTCACGGATGAAGCGCGACACCAGCCGGATGTGGCGGATCGTGGCGCTCAGCTCCGCGAAGCGAAAGAGCGCGCGACCGGCCTCGTGACGGGAGGTGGACACGACCTTGTCGGAAAGCGCGAGCACGTCCACCGCGATTCCCGCCTCCGTGAGGAGGGAAACAAGGGGGCCATCGGAAAACAACAGCACCCGGCAGTCGAAGCGCTCGCGGTCGATGTGCTGCAGCAGCCGCAGCAGCGCCAGTTCGGCCCCGCCGGGGACGGCGGTATGGTCCAGCAGTAAGATTTTCGGCCGGTCCTTCATGGCGGCGAGGTGCGGAAGAAAAGCTCGTGGGAGCCGAGGAACTGCGGGAGAAACCCCTCGGGCAGGGTCGCGAGCTGCGAACGATAAGCCGCGATGGCCCGTCGCTTGCGCGCGCGCACGGGCTCGACGCACAGGCAGGTCGCCCCGGCGAGCTGCCCGGGCGTCAGGCTCAGGAAAAGCGGCGCGGACCACATCATCCAGATGGGATACTGGATCAAATCGACGCATACCCCGGCGTCCCGGATGGCCGCGCAGGTGATCTTCCACGCTGCTTCGTGGTCCGGGTGGCGGTCACGGCGGTGCGGGGTGAACACCTCGCCCGGGCAGTAGGTTTTCAGGAGTTCGCAGAGGCGGGAGGTGGCCGCGCCGCGTTGGGCCGCGTCGCCCAACCGTCCGTCGGCCAGACCGAAGAAATGAACGTCGCTCTCCCGGATGCCGAGGATCACCGCAGATGCACGGGCCTCCTGTTCGCGCCGCTTCACGAACTCCTCCGGACTCGGTGCAGGCTCCGGCCGCCACGCGGACGACCCGTCGGTCAGGAAAACGACCCGCACCGGCACGCCGGCGGCGCGCTTGAGCGCGATCAGCCCGCCGCAACCGAGGGCTTCGTCATCCGGATGGGGGGCGATGACGAGAACCGGCTTTTTGGTGACTTCCAACCGCGAACCGGTGAACAAGCGCAGCCCGCGACGCAGGCAGCGCACCTGAAATGTCCGGCCCAGCCGCAGGAAGTGTTGAACCATCTTCACGCCGCCGGCCCGGCCCTCGCCGCTCCGCATGCCGGATCGGGCGGCCCGGTCTGGCCGTGTGCGAAAGATGATTGTCATTTGGTATAGATACTGCTAGTTCACAGGCACCTCCCCATGTGCAAATTTTTCCTGAAGACGGCCGCCCTTTGCTATTTGGTCTTTATCGGTGATCGCTGCTTCAAGACGTTTCCTAATTGACCGGGCGCGGATCTGTCAGCCGAAATCCGGTTGACGACTCGAAAAAGCTTGGCGGTGGCGGCACCCGAGAGGAGAACCGTGGGAAATGGGTTCTCACGACTCTCCGCCCCCGCCGTGGCAGAAGCAATGGATTCATGGAGAAACCTCTCCGTATCCGGTCCTCGCCGCATCGCGCTGGATGCTGCTGGCGATCCTGGCCGCCGCCCCCTGGGCATACGGGTGCATTCGCTGGTGGGTTATCCCCTGGTTCACGGGCGCGTTGTTGGTGACTTCGGGGCTGTGGCTGGTGGGCCTGGTGCTGCGCATGCGCAGGACGACCGCTCACTGGGGATTTTGTTGCGCGACATTTTATCTACTGGCGCACGGGTGGCTGCTCGTCGCCAACGCCGGCTATCGCTATGATCGCGCGCAGCTTCAGTTCGTGGAGGTCAAACCCCTGCTGGCCGCGTGGCTGCCGGGTGCCATTGATACGGCGATGGCGTTGCCGATGATGTTGAGGATCACCGGCCTGCTCGGGGTGGCGTGGATGGCGGCCGACGCGGCCCGGCACGCCCAATGGCGGCGGAACCTGTTCTGGACCGGCGTCGTCGGCAGCACGCTGTTGATCGTCTATGGATTCTGCCAACGGGTTTCCCCGGTTCCGCTGCTGTTCTGGGAGCAGAAGGACCTGGAGCACAACCTGTTCGCAACCTATTATTATCACGGAAACGCCAGTGCATTCATGAATCTCCTGCTGCCTTTCGCCTTCGGAGCGGCCGTGTACGGATTTCACCAGAAACAAAGGCCGATCCTGCGCGCCTTCGGGGTGGCCGCCTTGTTCCTGAACGTCGCCGCTGCGGTAGCGATTGCCTCCAAGGCCGGTCAGATCGTGACCGCGCTGCTTCTGGTGGCGTTGGTCCTCGCCTACCGGCGCGAACTGCTCCCATCGGCGGAAAACAAAAGGACGGCGCGCCGGCCGACCTTCTGGCTGACGACCACGCTGGTAGTGCTTTTGTGCGTGGGCGGGCTCGCGTTCACCTCCGATACCGCCCAACGGCGCTGGCAAGAAGTGCCGCGTTTGTTGGAGCCGGATCACAATGCGCGCCTCCTGGCCTACCGCGCCTGTCTGCGCATGCTGCCCGACGCCGGGCTATGGGGCATCGGCGCCGACAACTTCCGCGTCGCGTTTCCGCATTACACCTATGGCTTGCCCGAAGAGATCATGGGCCTCTGGGAATACGCGCACGAGGATTATCTCCAGACGGTCATCGAATGGGGATGGATCGGCGCGGCCGGATGGGGCTTCCTGTTTTTCGGCGCGTGCTGGCGGGGCTGGCGTGGACTGCGAGCGAGAGCTGCCACGGCACCGCTCTCGCTGGAGGAGGTGATCCTGCCTCGCTCGGCCCTGCTCGCCCTTGGCGGGGTCGCCCTCCATGCCACCGTCGATTACCCGCTGCAAATCGGTTCAATCGAACTCTACATCATGGTATTCGCGGGATTGCTCTGGCATCAGCCCGACCGGGCGCGTCAAAGAACGGACGAAACCGCATCCCCAAGCCAGCGGTCGGTATCCAACCCGATCCTGCAAAAGCTGCGGTAGATGCCGGGCCTTTATCGCGCTGACGGAGCCTGCGCGGACAGATCGCCGGCGGGCAGCGTCAAGTACGCATAATCGTAAGTAAAAGTCGTGGGATCAACGACATAACATCCACGCCACACCGCGATGCTACCGGCACCCTGGGAAATCCCGGCCGACGGCTGCCCCGCGGCCACACCAGCGGGCGGAGGATTGGCGTCGGTTTCGGAGAAACCGATCAGGTTGGCTTGATTCGCAGGGGCCGTCGGTGGCTTGCCCGCCTGAGCCAAACCGCAGGATCCGAAGACCAACAAGGCCGAGACAACCGATGCGCGCATTTTCATAAACGCTTGGATCTTAGAGCGTCGGCGCGTCCTGGCAAGGAAAATCTTTCGCATGCGCCGCGAGGAGAAAATCGGCACGCCAATGACGAGCCCCTGATGCTACGGAGCAAAAGTTCCCTTCGGCAGCGATCCCGCCCTCTTTGAAAAAGCTCCCGGCAAAAATAATTGACGTTTTGGGATGGACAAACGGTTTCGACCCTTGTAATTCCCTGCGCTTCATTCGTTACCATCCATTCGTCTCCGGTGCGAACCAAAGGGTTTCATGCAGATCACAAAGGTAGTGACTGCTTCTTGCACGAAGGTTGTCACCCCGCAAAGGGGGGACAACCAAGTGCGGCAGCTTTGCGTCAAACACTTCAGAAGGAACTGAACTCACCCGAACCTGTATGGTCGAATTGAACACCGAAAACGTGAACCGGTCCGAGGTTGTGGCCTGCGAAAAGCCGGGCTTGCCCGACACCCCCACGGCAGATATCGCGTGGAGCGGCATCTCGCCGGAGCGGTGGGCGATCATCGAGTTTTGCGTGCGCCTGACCCGACTGTTTGGGATTCCCAAATCGGTCGGCGAGATTTTCGGGTTCGTTTTCAGTTCTCCGGAGCCGGTGACCTTCGATGCGGTCGTGTCCTCCCTCGGCGTGAGCAACGGTTCGGCCAGCCACGGTTTGCGGCTGCTGCGACAGTTGGGCGCGCTGAAGCTGGCCTACGTGGCCAGGGATCGCCGGGACTTCTATGTCGCGGAAACCTCCGCCCGTCGTCTGCTGGCCGGGTTTTTGAGCGATCATGTGCTCCACGAGGTCAGCGAGAACAGGCGGCGACTGTTCGATCTGCATGCCAAGCTCAGCGCCGACCAGCAGCCGTCCTCTCTCGATCTCCTACCGCACGTGAACGTGTTGATGGACTGGAGCCAGCAAGGCTCGACTGCCCTGAAAGCCGCGATGGAAGTTTTTGTTTGAAGCGCGGCATCCCTCGTCGCTCGGTGGCGCTGCCTGCGGTCAGGCTGTCATCCCCCGTAAACTCCGCTTTTACCGAACCCCTCCCCCGATGAAATTTTTCTTGCGAACATCATAAATAGCTGAAAATAGGGAACAAAGGAAATGAATACACGCGCGTCCGGAAAGTTATCTGCGGCTTTCGAATCACTGGCAAGCCCTGGCAGGCCCAAGGTGGCCATCGTGCACGATTGGCTGGCCAAATACGGCGGCCCGGAGCGCGTTCTCGAGCAGATCATCCAGATTTTCCCGGACGCGGACCTCTTTAGCATGGTCGATCTGATCCCGGCGGAACGTCGCGGGTTCCTGATGAACAAGCCGGTCGCCACGTCCTTCATCCAGAAGCTGCCGAAGTGGGCTCGCCAACGCTTCCTGGCGTTCCTGCCGCTGATGCCGTGCGCGGTCGAGCAGATCGACCTGTCCGCTTACGATCTCATCATCTCCAGCGGCCATTCGATCGCCAAGGGGGTGATCACCGGCCCGAACCAGTTGCACATCAGCTATTGCCACTCGCCGATGCGCTACGCCTGGGACCTGCAAAGCCTCTATCTCAAGGAAGCGAACCTGTATTCCAGTGCACGGGGGCTGATCACGAAGATCCTGCTGCATTACTTCCGGCTCTGGGACGCGCAAAGCCAGCAGCGCGTGGACCATCTCATCACCAACTCACAGTTCGTCCGGCGGCGGATCGAGAAAATCTACCGGCGCAGGGCCGATGTGGTGTACCCACCCGTCGATGTGAAGCGGTTCACCTGCCACCCTGTCAAAGAGGAATACTACCTCGTCGCCGGACACATGGTGCCCTACAAGCGCATCGGCATGGTGGTCGATGCCTTTGCCAAGATGCCGAACCGGCGGCTCCGGGTCGTCGGCCATGGGCCGGAGTTCGAGTCGATCCGGCGGCGGGCCACGCCGAACGTGCGATTGCTCGGCTACCAACCCAACGCCGTGTTGCGCGAGGAAATGCAGCGCGCGAAAGCCCTGGTTTTCGCGGGCGAGGAGGATTTCGGTATCCTGCCGGTCGAAGCGCAGGCCTGCGGGACGCCGGTCATCGCCTACAGTCGCGGCGGCCTGAAGGAAACGGTCGATCCCGGCCGCACGGGCGTGTTTTTCCACGAGCAGACTCCCGAAGCGATCTGCGAGGCGATCAACCAGTTCGAGGCCGTGCCGGTCTCTTTCGGTCCACGGGAGATTCGCCAGCACGTCGAGCAATTTTCGACCGAAAATTTCCGGCGGGCCTTCTTGACCCTGGTCGCCCGGCACTGGCGGGAGTTCACCGGTGGGGACGAGCTGGAGGTGAACGCGAAAATACCGGACCCGACCGACTTCGTCGACCGGATTCTGTCCGGTGAGACAAACGCGGTGGCCACGTCCACGCGATGAGAACCGCCTGTCAGCAACCTTGTAAAGATCGCCGGCCTGCGGCCAGCCCGTGCGCCGGCCCGGCCCGGGAGTCAAAGACCTTCGCGCGACAGGGGATGGCGCCTGGGCGGCAGGAGATCCCCCGGATGAATTTCGGCTTCGATCTGTCTGACCAGAAAGCTGACGAGAATCCGCAAGCGTTCGCGGCCGGTGAGGATTTGCGTGACCACGGCTTCCAAACCGCGCAGAACCCCGTCGATGATCTCCACTTCGGTGCCGACCGCAATGCCCGGCGTAATCGTGACGAGTTGGTTGTCGTCGACATACTGCCGCAGGCGTTGGATGACCTCATCCTCGATGGTGACGTATCGGTCGCTGAATCGCAGGATGTCCGCGACTCCCGGGCTGTACCGGATCTCCTTGTGACGGGTTTCAAGGACGAACCGCGCGAACAGGTAGCCGGGAAACAAGGCTTCCGTGAACCATTTCGCGCCCGTGCGTGTCTTGCGGTTGATGCGCAGTTGCGGACAGAACACTTCCACGTCGTCCATCTGCCGAAGATGAACCGCCGCGATCCGCTCGTGTTTCTGCCGGCTGCGAATGCAGTACCAGCGGGGCGGGGTTAACGCAACGTCGTCCATGGAGGCCGGAGTGTGGCGCGGCCGTCGCGCGAAAACGAATCAATTTTTGGACGCGTCCGCTCCGGGCACGACATGGATGGATTGACAGCCTTGGAAAAAATTTATACAAAGCGGGGAATTTGTCCGACCCACTGACCTACCCATGCATGCACCAATTTTTGTTCGCCCCCTCAAAAGGGTGTGCCTCGTCGGGATCGTCGGGCTGGTGTGCTTGGCGTTGAGGCAAATCTCGGCCGACCCGCCGAGCACGCCCGCCCCCGCGTCGGACCCGGAGGCCGCGCCCGCGCCCGACGGCCTTGCCCCCGCCGGCGGTCTTCCCCCTGCCATCCGGGTCCGATCCGCTTCCAGCCAGTTCCGGAAACAACGGCTCGCCGGAGGCCGCCCGATTGTTCAACGACAACGCCGCCGGAGCGGCGCAGACCCAGACTGAGGAACAACGCCGCGCGTCGGCGCTCAACCAGGCGCAGAACCTCCAGGCGGCGTCCGATATCTATACCAGCGCGTCCTACCAGCGCGCGGAGTCGCTGGGCGAGGCGTTGTTCAACGGGATCGGCGGCGTGCCGCAGGCGCTTAGCCCCCTTTACCTAGCTGCGGGATCGAAGGAATCGCAGGGTTTCAAGCTCGGCCCCTTCACGCTGCATCCCATCCTGAGCGCCGGGCTCAACTACGGGTCCACCAGCGGGAGAGGGGCAAGTGGCGTGAATGGTTTCTACGGCTCCGTGTCGCCGGCCTTCAGCCTGACGCTGGGTGATCCCGTGACCGGCCGCATGCTCACCGCGCAATACACGGGCAGCCTGACTTTCGGCGACACCGACAGCAACCACGCGCGGTACGATCAGTCGCTTTTTCTCAACGGCACGTTGAACTTCGTCAAACTCAACCTCGGCTTCGGCCTGGACTTCTCGCAGCTCACCAGCAGCGACCGCGACTTCGGCGGTCAGGCCGTCGACCGCGAGATCATCGGCCTGTCCTTTTACGGCAGCTATCTCTTCAGCGAGAAGACCAACGTCAGCGCCTCGGTGCAGGTGCCGATCCGCCTCTACAGCCGGGGCGATAGCTCGGAGGGGGTGAACGGCACCGTGTTCGCCAATTACGTCTACAGCCCCCTGACGACCTTTGGCCTGGGCATCTCCGTGGGCACGGTGGGAGTCGAGCGAAACGACTTTCAGGTTTACGAACAAATCCTGACACGGCTGACCTACATCGCCACCCAGAAGCTGAGCTTTAACGGGACGCTCGGCTACGAATTCCGGCAGACGGAATCACGCGATGTGACCAATCCGGTCTTCGGATTCGGGCTGAATCTGGCCATCCGCGACGGCACGAACCTTTCGTTGAACGCCGAGCGGCGTGTCTTGAATTCCGCCTCGAACCTCGGCGCGAACTACACCGACACGACGGTTTTGTTGTCGCTGGGACAGCGACTGGGGACGCTTGTCCAACTGGTCGCCACGGCCGGGTACGAGAACTCCGCCTACCAGGGAGTCACCACCGGAGTGTCCAGCAACCGGAACGACAACCAGTTGGTCTTGCAGACAGCCCTGACGTACCGCTTCAAGGAACGCTGGCTCGTCTCGGAAATCATTTCCTATTCCAAGGACTTCTCGAATCAGAACTCCTTCCAGGCGTTTCAGAACTCGTTGCAACTCACCTATGTATTTTGAAGCAACCCGGTCCCGGAGGCTCCTGACCGCGATCTGCCTCCTTACCTGGATGGTGGTGAGCCCCGCGCGGGGTCAAACCCGGACTCCTTCGTCGGATCGACCTGACCCGAGAGCCGCGTCCACGGAGAGCGGGTCCTCTCCACGTTCGGCCAATTACCAGCTGATGGCGGGAGACATGGTGTCGGTGCGCGTATTCAGAGAAACCTCGCTGGATACCAGCCAGCGGGTCGCCAAGGACGGCACGATCAATTATCCGCTGCTCGGGTTCGTGCGGATCGCGGGGAAGACGACGAACGAGGCCGCAACCCACATCGCCGCCTTGCTGGAGAAAGACTACATCGTCCACCCGCAGGTGTCTGTGTCCATCTTGAACTACGTCAAGCAAAAGTTTACCGTGCTAGGCTGTATATCCAGTGCGGGGAGTTACGAGATTCCAGACGAGCAGACCATCGACCTCTTGGCCGCCATCGCGAAGGCAGGCGGATTCACGCGCTTGGCGGATCCGGCGAAGATCACGGTGCGACGCCTCACAGACGGACAGGAGCAAATCTTCAAGGTCGATGGCAAGAAGCTGATGAACGATCGGACCAGCCCCCGATTCGTGGTCCAGCCAAACGACACGATCAGCGTCGGGGAGAGAATTTTTTGACGCCTTTCGCGCTCCACCCGTTGGAGTCATTTTTTCCAGCCACCGCCGTGCGACCGAAGTGGCGCTCGCCGGGGGATCTGCGGCCTTGCTTTCCCATGGGATGCCGAACGCTTAGACTCTGGCTGGATCAATTTTAATATGGCCGCAATCACTCAAGGCAACAAAAGCGCATCCGACTCGTTGGTGACGGCGGACGACACCGGTGAGTCGTCGCTGGACATCCAGGGGATTCTGCATCTTCTGCTGCATCGCAGTTGGATCATTCTTTTACTCGCGTTAATCGGAGGCATGGCGGCCGAGGCGTATGTGCGGCAATTGCCCGTTTTGTACCAATCCACGACGGTCATCGAGGTGGATACGAGAGAGCGCAAGCCCGTCAACATCGACGACAAGAACGATCAAAACTTGCAGGACCCCGAAGTGGTGGAAACGATCTTGGAAAACTTCCGCCACCGCGCCCTGATGGAACGGGTAGCCAAGGCGCTCGATCTGGCCCACGATCCGAAATTCCTCGGCCCGACGCCGCCCCCGACGGCCACCGCCAGCGATTCCATCGTGGCAACGTTGCTGGCTTCGTCCTACGTCGCTCTCCAGCCCAGGACGCGGTTGGTCAACGTCGTCTTCGTGCACCGCGACCCGGCCACTGCGCAGAAGATCGCCGATGCGCTGGTCGAGCAATTTTTGCAACAAAACATCGACCAGAAAATCCGGGCCACGGAATCTCAGAACGATGTCCTGCGGCAAAAGGCGGACGAGTTGAAAGCAAAGCTGACCCGCTCCGAAGAAGCGCTCCAGGAGTACAAGCAAAAACTCCAGACCGTGTCGGTCGAGGAACAGCGCAATCTTGTCGAGTTGAAACTCAAGGCCCTGAACGCCGATCTCTCTGCGGCGAACACTGAGCGCATCACCCTCGAAGCCGATCAGCAGACCGTCAAGAACGCCGGCGATTCCGTCCCGCAACTCTTCGGCATTACCAGCATCGCGCAGGACCCGCAAGTGGCTGCGGCGCGCCAGCAGGTGAAAACGGCCGAGGACGAACTGGCCTCGCTCCTGCAACGCTATCACGACAAGTGGCCGGCGGTCATCGAACAGCGGGCCCAGATAGAAAACGCCCGACGCAATCTCAAGGAAGCGGTGTTGTCCGCTCCTTCGCGTCTGACCGCGCGCTACAAGGCGGCGGTGGCCAAGGAACAAAACGTGAAGTACGCGGTGGCCGAAGAGGAAAAGGCGATGCTGGACCTCGAGAGCAAGATGATCCCCTACCGCGCGCTGCTGCGGGAAAACGAGTCTGATCGGTCTTTGTTTGAAACGGTGTTGCAGCAGTTGAAGCAAAACACGCTGGCCCTCGGCGTCCAGCCAGCCAGCTTTCATGTGGTGGAACCGGCCACCCCGGCCAAGGTGGTGGCTGGAAAACGGCTCCTCATCGTCATCGGCGCGGGCCTCGCCATCGCGCTGCTGTCCGCAGCCGGCTTCGTCGGAATCTTCCTTGTCAACTCGTCCATCCGCACCGTGGACGACGCCGAGAGCACGCTCGGGTTGCCCGTGTTGGCGGCGGTCTCGACCATGCGCAAGCCACGTGCCCCCGGCCAGGTCCTGTCACTGGTCCATGACCCCGGCTCACCCATCGCCGAGAGTTTTCGCACCTTGCGCTCGGCGATTCTTCTGCTTGGACGGGAGGAAAAAGGACATGTTATCCTCTTCACGAGCGCTCTGGCCGGCGAAGGCAAGAGCTTCGTGGCCGCCAACACCGCCGTGGCATTCGCCCAGCAGGATTTGAAGACCATCTTGGTGGAGGCCGACCTGCGCAAGCCCGCGCTCTCGAAGCAAATCTTCGCGTTGGGAGATCGTTTGCCCGGAATCGCGGACTACATGGTCGGGAAGCCCGCGCCGATCCAGTCAACCTCGATCAAGAATTTGTACGTGATGCCTGCCGGCTCACGTGTGCCGAACCCGGCCGAGTTGCTCAGCAACTCTCATTTCAATGAGATCACCGAGTGGTTGAAACACGATTTCGACCGCATCGTGATCGATACGGCGCCGCTGAATGTGGTGAGCGACACCCTGAACATTGTCTCCTGCGCTTCCATCATCTGCCTGGTCGTCCGCAGCAATCTGACGCCACGCAAGGCCGTTCGACGGGCGATTGAGTTGCTCCGACGCGCAAAGGCACAGCCCGATGGCATTGTCCTGAACGGTTTGCCGCGCTCGAGCGGGATCGGGTATCATTATTACTATTCGAGCGGGTCGAAATACGGCGGCGATGAGACGTACGGCAGTTCGTATTCTCACGACGATCAGAAAAGCGAGCAGGGATCTTCCCGCGCCACCGGTGGAGAAGACCGCCTCGAACGCGGGAAGAACAGGCGTGCGGAGCAGGGTGTCAAGATCGGAGACTGACTCCTGCACAACGGACCGGAAGTGGCGCGGCGCGTCTTCGAGAGGGGGCCGGGAACTGGCAGGGGCAAAGAGATGCGTGTCTTAATCATCAACATCTGGGACGGGGGCGGCATTCCCACCGCGATGCGATGTGTCGCGGAAGGATTGAAGGGCCGCGACGTGAAGTTTGACGCCTTTTGTTTCAATGGGTTCCATCCCCACAGCCGATGGGCGGAGTTTTGCGCCGACCTCTACGACCATCGGGAGTGCAGCCTGACGGAGCTTTTGGTGAAACGCCATTACGATGTCGTCCACATGGTTGAAGCGGCCGGCCCGCCGCCTTACAGCGCCAACCTCTGGCTCGAACGCGCGGCATTTCGGGGTGGGGTGATTTGCATGTGTCAGAACACCATCTATGAGTTGCTGCCGGAGCAATTCGCGCATGTCTATCTGGCGTGCTCGGAGGCGAGCAGGCATTTCATGGAGAAGTTCATTTCGAAGCCGATCCGGGTGGTCCCGAACGGGGTGGATACAACGCGTTTCTACCCCCGGCCCGTCGCTGCCCCGTCCCGACCGGTTCTCGCCTGGGTCGGGAGGACCAGTGATCTGCGGCAAAAAGATATCTTCGGGTTCTTGCACCTCGCGGCCTCGCTGCTCGACGAACCCTACGACTTCTGGATCGTCGACGGCGGCGGGAGCCGGGAACCTCTCCGTCTTGAGGAGTGGTTCGGAGATCGCGTGCGCTACGAACAGAATCTGGACGCGGGAGCCTTGGCGGTCATTTACAACCAGGTCGCGGCGTCGGGCGGGGCTGTCGTTTCGACTTCCGCCTTCGAAGGTCTGCCCTTCGCGCTGTTGGAGGCCGCCGGCTGCGGATGTCCAGTGATCGCGCCGCAGGCACCGGGCCTTGAGTACCTCGAACCCGGTAAAACCGGTCTGATGTACGAGCGTCACGACGGGCTGAAGGCATTGCGGGCCGCCGTCCACGCGCTTGCCGACGAATCTTTGCGCCGACGCCTTGTGGAGGGCGGCTTCCAGATGATCCGCGAGCGGTACAACCACCAGAGCATGGCCGAGGGTTACTACGCCGCCTTCCAGGACGCCGTCGCGTTGGCGACACGCGCGCCTAATCCGTGGCGCGATGCGGTGAAGAGCCGTTTCTACTCTGCCGCCTTGGCCGGTCAGCGCGCGCTGCGATTGCTCAAGCGCAGGGCTTGGCGCGGGTCGGCATCGACCGCGAATTGACATCGCCGACGGACTCCGATTTTCCTATGCCTACCAGTTTTCATTCGCACCTCTCCAAAATGGTCGATTGGATTTTCGTGATCCAGCCACGCTCCGTCCTGGATATCGGCGTGGGCCATGGGAAATGGGGATTTCTTGCGCGCGAGTACACCGACATTTTTCACAACCGCTACGAACGCGAGGACTGGCTGGTGAAGATCGACGGCGTGGAAGCGTTCCCCCGGTACGAGACGCCGGTCTATCGTTACGCTTACGACCAGGTGCATTTTGGCGACATCAAAGATGTGCTGCCCGGGCTGCCGAACTACGATCTGGTGATCATCGGCGACGTAATCGAGCACTTTCCGAAGGAGCAGGGTCAGGCCCTGCTGCAAGCCCTGCGCAAAAAGGCGTCGTTCATCCTCATTTCCTCACCCACTCGATTTTTCCAGCAGGAAATCCTGGGCAATGACTTCGAGACTCACCACAGCCTGTGGTCATGGCGTGACTTCCAGGGTTACGAGTTCGACTATGAAGAGATCGATCACGCGCTTTTCGTAACGCTGCTGCGGGGGGACTTGCCGCCGGTGGCGGAGGTCACCCTGACCGGGAAGGCGGCGAGCGCCATCTACGCCTTGCCCTGGATAAAAAGCCGGCCTAAGCTGGCGCAGATCGCAAAAAAGTTCGTCGGCAAGCTGCCGGGTTATCAACCGGCCAGGATCACCCCGCCGCTCCAGCAAAAATAATCACGGTCCGGCCGCGCGGGCATCACGCAGGGAAGGGGGCAGCTATCATGGCGCCGTCCAGGGTTCGAAATTTTTTAGGGAATGAGATTTTTTTGGTTGGCTGTCCTCTGCTCCATCGCCCTGCCGGGCTCGCTCCTTGCCGACGGGGAAGCCGGAGCGGTTCTGCTCACGGACTCCGGTTACGCCGACTACATCAAACGGCACGGCGAATGGGGCGCCTGGCAAGGCAACCCGTATTTGTACCAGGAGTGCCAGCCGGTCTCGACGATATAGTTTCGCGCGAAGCTGACCGGCTTCCGGGGGGCGTGCGCGGGATGGGGGGCCGTGTTCTGGTTGGTCGTGGACGGGGTGAGGACC
>CALMVM010000429.1:0-3212 GCA_937873255.1 uncultured Verrucomicrobiota bacterium
GCCCGTCCGACGTTCGCGTGTGATCGCGATGCCGCGCCGCCGTCGCGACGGGCCGATCCGCGACGCCCCGGATGAGCCTGGATCGGCCGCGCGAGCGGTCCCATCTTGCTCCGCGCCGCGCGCGGCAGCACGCTCGTGGTCGCCGTGTTCGTCATCGCCATCCTGGCGACGTTCATCGGACTGGCGATGGACTACACCTCTACCACGGGCATTTCCACCCGGCGCGCGCGCGACCTGACCGCCGCGCAGGCGCTCGCCAACGGCGCGTTGGAGGCCGCCTACAAACGCTGGCAGGCGTACATGGGGTCCAAGCAATTCAGCAACTTCAGCCTGTACGCGACCAGCGCGGCGTTCACGACCAACATCACCACCGGCCTGTCGGGCACGCTCAACACCGCCTTCGCCCCGGCGGGCTACACGCTGACCGCGCTTTCCATCGACCCCGTGGACCGCGCCGACGCCGCCCACGCTACGCAGTCGGCCTCCTACGCCTCCGTCGGCCCGATGGCGAACGTCCCCGGCTGGATCGCCACGACGTACACGTACCGCGCGCGCGCGACGGTCGCCAAGAGCGGCGACCCGAACTTCAGCGTCACCGTCTCGCGCTATTTCCAGCAGGCCGACGCGTCGTTGTTCCAGGCGATGCTCTTTTTTCAGAACGACCTCGAACTGCACCCCGGCCCGAACATGACCCTCTACGGCCTCGTGCACACCAACTCCAACCTGTACGCGGTCGCGGGTTCCGGCGGCGGGCTGACGTTCAGTTCCAACGTGTCTTACCACGGCAACACCGGCACCCTCGCCCCGGCCAGTTCGCACCCAACCAACTTCTACGAAAATCCCAACGGCTACGTGGAGGGTGTCACGCAGGCGTTGTTCAATCAGGAGAGCGGCAACTGGGGATCGTACAAGAACCCGGTCTACAGCACTTCGATGAACGCGCAGCTCTCCAACGTGCAATCCCTCGACCCGCTGGGCATGAGCGAGACGGCCGCCGTCGATAACACGAATGGGAACGCCTCCGGCACGCACGAGATCATCGAGCGGCCCGTGCCGATCAGTTCGACCAATCCGAATGCGAACGCCGCCGTCACCGATCCCGACGCCTTCGCGGCGCACCGCATCTACAACAGCGCGGGCCTGCGCATCATCATCAACCGCAACAGCCCGACGCAAAAGGTGCGCGTCTACACCCCGAGCCCGACGAACCCCGAGAACAGCGTCGAGGTCGTGCCGACCGGTTCGTCCGTCGCCGCGTCGCAGAATATCGCCGACAAGATCCTCGCCGCCGTCACGGTGGATTCCAGCGGTTCGATCTACGATTTCCGCGAGGGCCGCGCGATCAATGCCAGCACCGTGGACGTTTCCAAGCTCACGCCCGCGCTCAACGGTTACGCGGACTACAACGGCGTCGTCTACATTACCGACGCCACCAACGCCGACGCCAGCGGCAACACCGGCAACTCCGACGCCATCCGCCTGAAAAAAGGCGGCGTGCTGCCCGACGCCGGACTGACGCTTGCCAGCGACGGGGCGGTCTATGTGCAGGGCGATTACAACACCGGCACGACTTACGGCGCCGACGGCTCGGGCAACTCGGTGACGATTGCCACGCAGCCCGTTTCCAACAACAACAGCGACCCGACGCAGTACACCGTCAGCGGCTACACGCAGAAGCCGGCGGCGGTCATGGGCGACGCGGTGATGATTCTCTCCAACGCCTGGTCGGACACGAACAGCTCCGCCTCCATCGGTTCGCGCAACGCCACGCCCACGACGATGAACTCGGCCATCGTCTCCGGGCAGGTGCTCACGACGAATTCGGCGGCCAGCGGCGGCGCGCACAATTTCCCGCGTTTTCTCGAAAATTGGGGCGGCGACAATTTCACCTACCACGGCTCGATGTGCGAACTTTATGCCAGCACGCATTTCACGGGCACGTACGGCAAGGCCAACGTGTATTCGCCGCCGAACCGCCGCTGGTTCTTCGACGATAATTTCCTGTCCACCCCGCCGCCGGGCAACCTGCGTTCGACGAGTTACACGCGCGGCCGGTGGGTGCGCGAATCGAAGGACTTCAGTCTGTGAAAACGCCCCGCGCGATCCCGGTCCTGATCGCGGCGGCGCTCGCGGTCGCCGTGCCACGCGCGGACGCGCTGGATTTCGTGCTCCACGCGACCACCGTGGAAGAAGACGGGCTCAGTCGGGAACAGCTCTACGTGCGCAACGACGAGCGATCCAACGTGCTGCTCACCCTGCCCGCGCGTTGGGCGCGCAACGACGGCGCGGCGTCGCTGACCGTGATCCCGCCCGACATCAATAACAGCCTCGTGCGGGTGGAGAAATCCTCCCTCGCCCCGGATACCACGTGGCGCGACAAGGGCCTGGAGACTTATCGCCGGCGCGCGGAGGCCGATGTGCCGCAGGGAGCCGCCGGGTTACAGTGCAAGGAGGAACACGACGACCCGCTACCGATCTTCGGGTGGAAGGCGCACGAGTTCGTGTTCGCGTACGAGTTTTTCGGGCAGGCGTACCGGCGCAGCGTGGTTTTCGTCAACCTCAACGCCCGCGAGCAGATCGTGCTAACGTGTGTGGCCCCGGCGGAGCGTTTCGACCAGGTGCGCGCGGCGGGGTTTGACCTGTTGCGGAGCTGGCAGGTCGTCGCTGCTAGGTGAGCATTACTCCGCCTTCGCGTTCGCGTGGGTGATCTTATTGGCCTTGCCGAGGTCGGTGACCTGAGGCTTCTCGCCGTCGGACGCCTTCGACCAGACGACCTCGTTGCCCTCGCCGGTGACGGAGATGCTCGAAACGCTTTCCAAGGTGACGGCGTTCGCGTCTCCGCTGATCGTCAGCGCGTGGCAGGTCCCTTTGACCGTGACCCGGTTGTGGCTGCCGTTGACCGTCACGTCCTGGCCCTCGGCGTTGAAGGTTTGCGCGTCCTTGCTGTCCTTGATGACGAGCACCTCCTTGCCTCGGTTGGGTGCGACGGCGGGAGTAGACGGCTCACCCGCCGTCAGCAGAGCAGGCGGGAACAGCACGCCGACGGCAAACAAAAGGCAACGGCAAGGGAAGATTCGTTTATTCATGGCGAGACAGAATCGCGGCTCGCCCCGTTTCCCGTTGTAGACGGGAGCCGAATTGGAGGTGACTGGCACGCGCCGACGCGTCCGCTTGCCACCGCGCGCGGGTGGAGGTATGCATCTGCCTGATGC
>CALMVM010000429.1:3222-4089 GCA_937873255.1 uncultured Verrucomicrobiota bacterium
GATAAACGTCTCCCACGGACGGCGTCCGTTCTGGAGGTGGCTGGTGGTGACCGTGGCGGTCCTGTGTTTCGCGTGGAGCCTGCGCGCGGATGGCACGGTCGCGGACCTCGACCGCGACAACGGCTTGCCGAATGCACAACTCGGCGCGCCGCTGCGCAGTTTCCAAGGCATGAACAAAACCGAGGACCTCGGCCGGTTCCTGACCTTTACCCGGCCGGCGGACAAGCTGCGGTTCGAGGGCGTGGAGATCACGGCGGTCACGTACAATTTCTTCAAGGAAGAGTTGTATTCCATCGACATCGACGTTGCCGGGGCGGGCAACGTCAAAAAACTGTTGCACCTCCTCGAAAAAAAATACGGCAAGGACTACACGACGGACACGCGCACCTTCGAGAAAGCCGCCGCCCAACTGGAGATCCGCGAGGGGACAAGCCGGCGGGCGTACTGCCTATTGAAAAGCGCGTCGGACGGGCGCGGGGCGGTCCTGGTATTCGTCAACCGGCCGAAGTGGGATGAACTCGAAGTCCCCCGCCGCGAACGCGAGAACCAGTCCAAGGACATGCTGAAGGGAAGTTTCACGCACGGTGATTTTTAGGACATAGGAGATAGGAGATAGAAGATAGGGGCAGAAGGCGGAAGCAGAGGAACAGACGAGATCATGGTCGCGCCGGAGTCGTTTGAAGATTTGCACGCCTGGCGGTCCGCCCGCGCTTTGACAAATGAAGTCTATCGACTTTGCCGCCGGCCAAGCTTGGCGCGCGATTTCGGCTTGTGCGACCAGTTGCGCCGAGCGGCCGTGTCAGTCATGAACAACCTCGCCGAAGGCTGGGAAACCCTGCACGGCGCGGAAAAGAAGCAGCTCTACAA
>CALMVM010000429.1:4099-6533 GCA_937873255.1 uncultured Verrucomicrobiota bacterium
GAGTTACGTCCTCCTCGACGACGAACAGATCACATCGGCAGAGCAGCAAGATCTGCTCAACCGTTGCGTGGACACCGGCAAACTCATCTCCGGTCTAATCCGCTCGTTGGATCGTCGCTCCTGAATTCGACGCTCCGCTTCTGCCCTATCTCCTATCTCCTATCTCCTATCTCCTAATTTCCGCATGCGTTCACGCGACACCAATCTCGACCTGTTGCGGGCCATCGCGATCATTCTGGTGATCGTTCACCACCTGCCGCAACGCTGGCCGGTCGAGCATCCGGACCTGCTGCGCCACACGGATTGGTTCAGCGCGGGGGTGGACCTTTTCTTCGTCCTCTCGGGCTGGCTGATCGGCGGACTCTTCTGGCGGGAAAGCGCGCAGTTCGGCAATGTCCAGCTTCCCCGCTTCTGGTGCCGACGCGCCCTGCGCACGATGCCGCCGTATCTCGCCGCGCTCGCGCTGGCTTACGGCGGGGTGGCGTGGAACCGGCACGAGCCCTTTGACTGGCACTACCTCGTTTTCCTCCAGAACTACCAGTCCACGATCCAGTATTTCCGGGTGAGTTGGTCGCTGTGCATCGAGGAACATTTCTATCTCTTCATGCCACTGATCTGCCTGGGGCTGTGGCGGGGCTCGCGCCGGCCGGAAATCTGGCTGTTGGCCATCGCGCTGGTGCCTGCGATCAACCGCGTGCTCGTCTGGCAGCCGGACGCCACCGAAGGCTTCGGGTTCTACCAATCCGCGACCCACCTGCGTTGCGAAGGGCTGGTCCTCGGGGTGTGGGCGTCGTTCGTTCGCGCGCACCGTCCGGGCGTGTGGGCGGCGTGGCGTGGGGTCGCGCCGTTCACGCTGGCGGGGGCGGTGCTTGCGATGGTGGCGGTGGAAAATTTCGGTCCGGTGCGGTGGCAATATGTCTTGCGCTCGCTTCTTCTGGCGGTGGTTTGCGTGAGTGTGCTGACCCTCGTGGTCGAACGCGCTTCGGTGTTGTTCTCCGACTCGCGGCCGGTGTTCTGGGTGGCAACGACCTCCTACAGCGTTTACTTGACGCACCTACCTGCCATCGAAGCGGGCCTGCGCCTCATGCCTCGCCTGCCGGCTTTCGGCGTGCTCTGGCTCGCGCTGGACCTCGTTTGCATCGCCGTGCTCGGGGCGGCGTTCTACTGGCTCGTCGAGATGCCTAGCCTCAGCCTGCGCCACCGCCTGATGCCCGGCCGCACGCACGAGCGCAGCCCGCTCCGCGACGCCGTCGCCACCGGCTAGGGCAGATCGCGGCAATAGTATCGCAGCGCCTCGATCACCCCCGCGCTGTAACCGGCCTCCGCCACGTACCCGCCCGCCGCGCGCACGGTGGCTTTGACGGATGCAATCGAATTGCCCGGACACGCGACGTGACCCGCGTGCGTGCCGGTCAACATCGGCAGGTCGTTCTGGTGGTCGCCGACGGCGAAGATCGACTCGCGCGGCACGCCGAGGTGGCGGCCGAGTTCGGCAAGGGTCGTGCCCTTGTCGTAATCGCGGTGGCAGAAGCTCAGGTAGATCGAATTGCGCTGGTACGAAAAATCCGGCACCTGCGAGCGCAGCGTATCCACGAACGCCACGATCCGGTCCATCTCCCGGTCGTCGGTGGCCACGAGGCCGGACGCTTCGCGCGGGTCGCGGGTCCCGGTGGGGTTACGCGGATCGGCATGGCGGGTGAAGCGCACTTCGGCCTTGGTCTCGCGCTCCACGAAGCCGATGATCTCCGCCAAAAACGGCGCGGCCGACGCGAAAAGCGCCTCGTGCCGTTGCGCGCAGACGGCGTTCCAATCGCCCACGTCCGCCCAGCCCGCCTCGGTGAGCGCATGGATCTCGCGTTCGGCGGTGATGGCAAAATCCGGCTGGACCGGCAGCGCGAAGCTGTTCAGCCCATCGACCAGCCACGGCAGGGTGCGCCCGGTGTTGATCGCCCAGCGCACCCCCCGGCCGCGCAGGTGCAGCAGGACTTCGCCCAACGCGGATGAGAATGGCGCGGGGTTGCCGTGTTCGACGAGCGTGCCGTCGAAATCCGTGCTGATGAGAAGAACCGGAGCGTGCATCGGGAAAAGAATCGGGAGAAGAATTACGCCCACCCTACACCGGCCGGTTGCCCCCCGCTCTTCCTCCTTGCAAAGCGGCTCCCCCCGGCCAGAGTAACCGGACCTTTTCCCCGTCATGAAATCCGCCTACGAACTCGCCATGGAGCGGCTGGAGAAATCCTCCCCCACCGCCAAGGTCACCGACGAACAGCGCGCCGCCATCGCCGAGATCGAGGCGACCTACAAAGCCCGCATCGCCGAGCGGGAAGTCTTTCTCCAGTCGCAGTTGCAAAAGGCGATTGCCAAGGGCGACGCCGGCGAGGCCGACGAAATCCGCGTCCAGCTCGGACGCGAGGTCCGCCGCTTGCAGGAGGAG
>CALMVM010000430.1 GCA_937873255.1 uncultured Verrucomicrobiota bacterium
GGGTGGAGGAGGGGCGCTGCGCGGGGGCTTGATGCGCGTGAACGGATTGGGCACATCCCAGTGCTCGTAGGCGAAAGCGAGCGCGGCGCGGGCCTGCACCTGGCTGCTGGACGCCGTCCGCCCCGCTGCGGCCACCATTTCGCGGTAGAAACGCGCGGCGTCCTCTTTCGTGAGCGCCAGCGGGTCGAGTCGGTGTGCGCCCGCCCAGGCGAGGAGCCGCTGCCATGCCCGCTGCTAGGCGAAGAGCGTGTTCTCGCTGAGCTTGCTTTCGTCACGCGCGGCACGCACCAAATCATCGAAATCCGGCGTTTTCCGCTCGGTCGGTGGGGCAGGGGAGGGGTTTTCCACGGAAAAGCTCGTTTTCGGAGCATCCTACAGAGAGGGAACGGAATTTCCAATAATAAGTGTTATTGCAAATTTCTTTGGTCTATCGGCGTAAAAAACCGTTATTATTGAAAATTCCTAGTCCGCCGCCATTTTAACAGGGCCACCACATTGCTTGGCGGTGGTTTCGCACCTGATTGTACCCGGTGCGGATCGCGTAAGGGCAGCGAGGCGCATCCCCAGACGGACACCAGCTGGTTGGAATGACGGCCTGCCTCGCCCGCCCATACGCCTTGTGCTGGCGGATCTGTAGGTGCCGGTGAAAAAACAACCGGCGACATTACAGGCGAGACCCGCGGGCAGAAGACGTGCAGCGTGGAACCTGAGCAAAGCCCGCCATCGCCAAGATCGTGCGCGACGCACGGATCATCGTGGCGTCGGCCGCACGGCAAAGCCGTCTTGGAAAACCACCGTTTTTCGTCGATGAAAACTTACCAGATAGGAAGCGCGCCCGCGGCAAGAGCAGGGTTACGAGTTTCGATTCGTCCGTGTTCAATCGGCCTGCCCGAACAGGAAGCCAGCTTCTCGCAAGGCTTCGATGAGGGCAACCTTGCCGGTTTCCACCACGTCGCCGTGGCCGACGATCACACGCTCGAAGTCCCATCGGCTTAGGGTCTCCAGCGAGCGTTCGAAGGCTGCTTTGTCGTCGATCCCGAGTTTCTCGACGTGCGGCATGGCCGTATCCTGATCCTGGCCACCGATGAGGCCGACCGCCGCGAACATCCGCTGGCCCAACCCCGCCTCGTCGGTCACGTGGAACACCAAATCGGCCACGATCAGCGTGCGGCTCGGTCGATGCAGCATCACGTATTCACGCTTGGCCTCGGACTTGCCCGCGAGTTCGAGCACGGCAAGTTCATCTCCCCAGGCGGCGGGTGGTGAACTGAGCGGCTGGGTCGGGACTTCCGCAATCTCGGAAAACCCTTCTGGTGCAAGGTACGGGATGTTCGGGAAGGCCGCGTGTCCTTCCTTGGCAAAGGTGTCGTGGGTGTTGAGCGCTTCCACCAAGTAGGCAGGTTCGCCCAGTGCACTGATAGATGCCACGTCTTCCGGGGAGAAGGGCGCAGTGGAGTGGATGACCAGTTCCCCGGAACGCAGCTTGATGAGGGTCACGGTGCGGTTGATGTGCACACCCAGCATGGTGAGTGGGTACTGCATGGTCCAAAGGTTTTCGGCGATAGCGTTCATGGTAAGCTCAGGTTCGAGTTATTCTCCCTTCATGGTCGCGTGAATGTGTTTGGACAATTGTCCTTGAGGTGAGATTCCCACCCGGCGCTGACAAATATTACTTGTACGTTGGCCACTGATCCGCAGGCTGCTTGGACCCTGCATCCCGGCTTACTGACTGGCGGCAAAGCGTTCCCGCACGATCTGGATAAAGTGCTGGAGCGGGCGGGAAAGATTGTGCTCTCTCCAAACGATCTCGATGCGGGTTTTCACGGGCTGCGCGAGCGGGCGGAACAATGCCCCTTCGTGCGGCAACTTCATGCAGGTCTCCGGCAGCAGGGTCACTCCCATGCCCAACGAAACCAGGCCGATCATGGTCGGCGCGCGGTCGACCTCGTGGGAAATCTTCGGGACGAAACCCGCCGCCCCACAAACACGCTGGAGCCATTCGCGCGCGCCGGGGTAGAAAGTCTCGCCCATGGTGATAAACGGCAGCGGTGCCAGTTCCTCGAGCTGGAGCGTCGGGGTCTGCGCCAGCGGACTGCTTTGCGGGATCACGGCCATGGCGTTGCCGTGCAGCACCACTTCGCGCTGCCATCCCGCCTCGGTCGGCAGCCGGGCCTCCCCGACAAAGCACAGGTCGATTTTGTTCTCGGCGAGCGCCTTGAACTGCTCGGTCACCGACAGGTCAAACAAGTTGAGCGACACGTCCGGCCACACCTCGCGAAAGCCGTTGAGGGTGGTCGGCAGGAGGTCATAGTGCATGTCGGCGATGTAGCCGATGTTCAGCGAGCCGTTTTCACCCAGGCTCAGGCGACGCACATCCTGCACGTCGGCGCTCGCCTGGGTGAGCAAACGCCGGGTGCGCTCCAGAAAGAACTGTCCAGCCTCGGTCAAGGAGAGCCGGTTGTTTGCCCGGGCGAAGAGTTGCACGCTCAACTGCCTTTCCAGATTTCTGATCTGGCGGGTGAGCGAGGGCTGGGCGAGCCGCAGCTTGAGGGCAGCGCGTGTCACGCTCAGTTCCTCTGCCACCGTCACGAAGTAATGCAGGTGACGAATCTCGATGAGCGGATTGGGAACTTGGCGAAAGGGGACGCTGGGCACAGGACCTATTCGCAACTGCTCGCACGTTTTCCCTCATTTCTTGGAGGTTAGCTATAACTTTGGCGATATGGCAGCATCGGCGAGGAGGTATTAGCCGAGGTGCTTTGCCTCGCCTACCCGTGGTTCATGAACGATACAAACCGCAGAGAATTTCTCAAAACTTCAGTCAAGGGTGCCGCCGTGCTTGGCGTGGGCTTATCCTCCCTGAGCTTTCTGACGACGGCGCAAGCCGCCGCCGACAAAGCCGACGTTTCCATGCCTGGCGACAAGAAACCGGTGACGAACGAAGAATTATTTCGCATGGGAGTGATCGGGCCGGCCGAGCTTTCGCTGGTCACCAGCCAGCTCGCCCTGGAAAAGGCGACCGACAAAGACGTGAAGGAATTCGCCGGGTTCGAGCACACGGAGGCCATCGCCGTGACCTCGGTGCTCAAGCAACTCGGCACCGCCGTGCCCGCGCCGGACGCAAAGGCTAAGGCGACGCTGGAAAAGCTCCAGGCGGCCGGGAAGGGCGCGGAGTTCGACAAGGCGTACATCATGGCCCAATACGAAAACCATGTGTTCCTGCGCGATCACGCGGAAGATTACCTGAAGCGCGCCGAAGGCGGCAAAGACGGTGCAGCAGAGTTGCAGGGACAGCATCTCGCCACCCTGGCGCTGGCCACGTTCAAGGAGCACGTCGCCATTACCAAACGCATCTCCGGCGAGTTGAAGGCGTAAGACAAAATCCTTCCCTGATCCGGGCCGTGGCAACCGTCACGGCCCGGCTGCCATTCATCCGCGTCTTCCCATTCGATCTGAACCCCATCAAACTCTATGCCCGACTACGTTCCTTACCGCGACGACATCGAGACCATTGACCCTGACGAGCAGGAAACCCACGCCAAAATCATCCAGACGATGACCGATGGGCAGCACATCACCCGTGAGAAGTACGGCAAGTCCGTGCGCATCTCCCACGCCAAAGCGCATGGTTTGCTGAGAGGGGAATTGATTGTCAGCGACGAGTTGCCGCCCGAGTTCGCGCAAGGCCTCTTCCAACCCGGGGCGAAACATCCCGTCGTCATCCGGCTGGCCACGGCCCCGGGCGAGTACACTGACGACTCCAAGCTTTCGACGGTGCGCGGCATGTCCATCAAGGTCTTCAACGTCGATGGCCCCAAGCTCGCGCCCTTTGAGGAGACCACTACGCAGGACTTCGTCCTCGACACCGGCAAGGAGTTTCTCACCAGTGGCCCCAAAGCTTTCCTCCAAGCGTTCAAGCCAAACGCCGAGATTGCCCCCAAGCTCTCCGATGACGTGAAAGGCGTTGTTTCCACCGTTGCCCGCGGCACGAACGCCGTGCTCAACATGTTCGGTGCCAACTCGGAGAAGCTCGATTTTTATGGCCACGAGAAGAAACATCCGTTGGCCGAGTCGTACTACTCCCAGACCGCCATCCGCTACGGCGACTACGTGGCCAAGCTCGGTGTCATCCCCGCCACCCCTGGACTCTTCGAATTGGAACAATGGGAGTTCGATCCGCAAACGCCTGACGCTCTGCGTGAAGCCACCGTGGCTTTCTTCCAGTCCAACGCTGCCGAGTTCGGCATCGTCGTGCAGCTCAACACCGACCTGGAAAAGATGCCGATTGAGGATGCCATGGCCCCCTGGAGTGAAGACGAATCGCCTTACGTGATCGTTGCCCGCTTGGTGATCCCTGCGCAAGACGCCTTTGACGCGTCGCGGGCCGACGTGGTGGACGGCAATTTCTCCTTCTCACCGGCTCATTCGCTGGTGGTACATCGTCCGCTGGGCGGCATCAACCGCGCGCGCCTGGTGGTCTACACGACCATGGCAAACATGCGGCGTCAGGAGAACAACCGCCCTACGAACGAGCCTACCAGCATCGACCAAGTTCCAGCTTGAACGAGACGGTCGCAAAACTTTGCGCTTGGCTTCCACGAAGGACCGTTTCGACGTTCTGGCCCGGCTTTGGACTTCGAAAGGAGACCCACACTCCGGCTCAACTTGAAATGCCAACTGCTTCACATAGCCGCTGGCGAGTTTGTTCATCTCGAACATGCTCCTCGCAGGTGACCGGCGGTATACCGGCTGACGTGCACCTCTCCCCGAGAACGGTCGATCTCCTCCGAGACTACAATCGCATGGTGTCAGGTCGAGAAGGCGCGATCAATCGTCTCAAGTGCGCGGGCAACAAGGAGCGTCTTGTCCATACTCCAGGCAGCCGTAATCCGTTGAAGCCGAAAACGGTACCGTTGAGGTAGGAACCTTTCAGAGAACGACAGAAAGAACGAAGCCTAGCCGCTCTTCCCGCGTTGTGGTTTGTCCAATCGTCAAAGCAGCTTGTCGAGCGTCACCGGCAAGCTGCGTACCCGCCTGCCCGTGGCGTGCCAGATGGCGTTCGTCACCGCCGCGGCCACGCCGACGATGCCGATCTCGCCGAGTCCTTTTGCGCCGAGCGGGTTGACCACCTCGTCGTGCTCGGGCACGAAGATCACGTCGATGTCGTGGATGTCCGCGTTCACCGGGATGTGGTACTCCGCGTAGTTGTGGTTCATGAAGCGACCCACCTTGTCGTCGAGCATCCCTTCCTCCTCCAGTGCCATGCTGATGCCCCAGACAATCGCGCCCATGATCTGGCTGCGCGCCGTCTTGGGATTGAGGATGCGCCCGCCGGCAATCGCGCTGACCACCCGCGTGACGTGGATCGTGCCCAAGTCCTCATCGACGCTGACTTCCGCGAACACCGCCGAATGGCTGTAGAGCGCGTGGGTGGCTTGCTTGGCCAACTGCGGCAGTTCGGTCGTGTCCAGTTCGAGCTTGTCTATCTTGCCCGCCTTGAGCGCCTCCGCATAGGTGACGTTCTTGACCGGGTTACCCGTGACGTGCATCGCCCCGTTGGCGAAGGTCACGTCTCCGATCTTGGTATCTCCCAAGGGCGTGCCGTCCACCTTGCCCGCGAGCTTGAACAGCCGGTCGCGTAATTCTTGGCACACCGTTTTCACGGCCGAACCCACGCTCGACACCGTCCACGAGCCGCCTTCCACGGGCGCATACACCATGGACGAGTCACCTAGCTCAAAAGTCACATTCTCAATCGCCACGCCCGAGAACTCGGCCGCGATCATGGTCATCACCGTATAGGTGCCCGTGCCGATGTCGCTCGTCGCGCTGGAAACCACCAGCTTGCCGTCGGGCGTGAGCACGAGCTTCGCCGCCGCCTTGCCCTGCGACGCCTCCCACGAACCCGACGCCATGCCCCAGCCGATGAGGTCGCTGCCCTTCTTCATGGAGCGCGGTTCCAGCGGACGCCCGCTCCAGCCGAACTTCTCCGCCGCCTGCCGGTAGGCCTCGCGCAGTTCCTTGCTGGAAAACAGCTTGCCCTCGTTCTGGTCCTTCTCGGCGTAGTTCTTCTCGCGGAACGCAAGGGGATCTAGCTTCGCCTCATAGGCCAACTCGTCGATGGCACATTCGTAAGCGTACAGGCCCGTCACCGCGCCAGGAGCGCGCATGTCGGCTGGTGAGGCCAGGTCGAGGTTCACCAACTGGTGGCTCAGCATGACGTTCGGGCAGTTGTAGAGCAGGCCCGACCAGTTCACGACGGTCTCCAAATATTCCTCGTTCTGCGAGGTTTCCTCGATGGCCGTGTGCGTCACGGCGTCGAGCATCCCGTCCGAGTTGGCCGCGAGCTTGAACTGCTGGATGGCCTCGGGCCGGTGCGAGAAGCTGAACATCTGCTGGCGCGTCATCGACACACGCACCGAGCGCCTGAGCGCCGTGGCCGCGAGCACGGAAAGGTAGATGTCGTACGTCGGCCGCAGTCCTGAGCCGAAGCCACCGCCCATGTAGGGCGAAATCACCTGCACGTCGCTGCTCGACAGACCGAACACGCTGCAAACGTACTCCTGGCAGTTCTGCACGCCCTGGGTCTTCTGGTAGATGGTCAGCTTGCCGTCCTCGCCGTAGGCGACGGTGGAGGCGTAGCTTTCCATCGGCATGTGAAACTCGATGGGTTGCGAGTATTCCACGTCCACCTTGTGCGCAGCGGCGTCGTAAGCCCCTTCTGGATTGCCGCGCGGCTTCTTGGGTGCCGAGACGTAGCCCGTGCGCGTCACGGTGGGCGGATGCGCCTTGCCCATGTTGGCGCGCAGATCGGTCTCGTGCGGGGCTACTTCGTATTCCACCTTGACGAGCGATGCCGCGTAGCGCGCCGCCTCGAACGTGTCGGCGATGACCAAGGCGACCGGCTGGGAGCTATATTCCAGTTCCGCCTTGTAGAGCGGCCGGAACGGTGCGCCGCCGCTGGACGCCAACTGGTCGCGGTGGCTGCTGTCCAGGTACGCGGTCTTGGGGGCGTTCTCGTGCGTGAGCACCTTCACGACGCCTGAGACCTTCTCGACCTCGGCGGTGTTGATGCTCTTGATGGTCCCGCGCGCCGCGCCGCTAGAGACGATGTATCCGTAAAGCAGGTTGGGGACGTTGAACTCGGCGGCGTACTTCGCCCCACCGGTGACTTTGGCCGGGCCATCCACGCGGCTCGTCGGCTTGCCCAGGTAGGTGGAAGACGTGGTGTCAACGTCTTTGCCGAAGATAGATTTCAGTGCGCTCATAGCAAAGAGGGGTAGGAAGGGATGGCTGTGTGTTCAGGCGTCCGCTGTCTGGCCATTGACGTCCCTGATGGACGCCGTGCCTTTCGTGGCGAGTTGCAGGGCGCGCACAACGGCGCGCTTGCCTAGTTCGATCTTGAAAGCGTTGTGCTCGTAGCCGCGCGCATCATGGAACAAGGCTGCGGCGACGGGCAGGAAGTTTTCCTTCGTCGCCGTTTTGCCCGTCAGCAGCGCCTCGACCTCCGGCGACCGCCACGGCTTGTGCGCCACGCCGCCCAGGGCAATGCGGGCGCTTTTGACCATGTCACCGTCCAACTCCAGCAGTGCCGCCACGCTCACCAAGGCGAACGCGTAGGACGCGCGGTCGCGCACTTTCGTGTAGACGGAGTGTTCCGCGTACGGGCTCTCGGGCAGGTCGATGGCGGTGATGATCTCGTCGGGTGCGAGCGTGTTCTCGATCTGCGGCGTGTCGCCGGGCAGCGTGTGGAACTCCGCGAAAGGAATCGTCCGTTCGCCCTGCGGTCCGCTGACGCGCACCACGGCCTCCAACGCCGCCAGGGCGATGCACATGTCTGACGGGTGCGTGGCGATGCATTGGTCGCTCGTGCCGAGCACGCCGCAGACACGGTTCTGCCCGCTGATGGCCGGGCAGCCGCTGCCGGGCCGGCGCTTGTTGCAGGCCATGGCCACGTCGTAAAAATAGTAGCAGCGGGTGCGTTGCAACAGGTTGCCACCGTTGGTGGCCATGTTGCGAAGCTGCGCCGACGCCCCCGCCAGGATGGCACGGCTCAGTGCCGGGTAGCGCCGCTGCACTTCTGGGTGATAGGCCGTGTCCGCGTTCGTGGCGAGCGCCCCCAGGCGCAGGCCGCCGTTTGGGCCTTCCTCGATGGTCGCAAGCGGCAGGCGCGTGATGTCGATGACCTGCCGGGGCCGCTCGACGTTCTCCTTGAGCAGATCGACGAGGTTCGTGCCGCCCGCGATGAACCGGCCCGCGCCGTTCGCCTTGCTCTTGGCACCGACCGCCTCGGCGACGCTACCCGCCCGGGTGTAGGAAAAGTTGATCATGGAAAGACTTGGGAAATCACGCCGCTGTCCGCTTCTCGGTCGCCGCGTAGGCCTGCTTGATGGCGTTGAGGATGTGCGGATACGCTCCGCAGCGGCAGAGGTTGCCGCTCATCCCCTCGCGGATCTCGTCGTCCGAATGGGCGTGGCCCTCCTTGATCATGCCGACCGCCGAACAAATCTGCCCGGGCGTGCAATAGCCGCACTGGAAGGCGTCGCAGTCCACGAACGCCTGCTGCATCGGGTGCAGCGCGCCGTCCTTGCCCGTTAGGCCCTCGATGGTCGTGATCTCGGAGCCGTCCTTCATGATGGCGAGCGTCAGGCAGGAGTTCACGCGCTTGCCGTCCACGAGTACCGTGCAACTCCCGCACTGGCCGTGGTCGCAGCCCTTCTTCGTGCCGGTCAGGTCCAGGTATTCCCGCAGCAGGTCGAGCAGGGTGGTCCACGGCGCGACCTCCACGGTAGTGGACTCGCCGTTGATCGTGAGCTTGACAGGGCTCTTACCGGGCAGCGCGGTCATGGTGCTACCGCCGGCCGTGTCACTTTCTGAGAAGGCATTCATAAAAATGGGGAGAAGGCTGAACGGTCCGTCGCGCTCGGCTGACGGTACTCCGCCTGACTTCAGAACCGGATGACCGCCGGTAGATGGCCGGGTTTTTCTCGCTGAAAAACCGAGAAAACGAGGGCGTTACATACGGCTGAATATAGCCGCGACAGTCTTTCGATGAGCCGTCTGGCGACGCATCTCTTTGTACGCCTTTTTCTTCCGGTTACCGTTCCAAGTTCGCTTCGACTACCAGGGCTCCATCGCGTTCGTGGCGGGCGGCGTGATCGTTCCGGGATTCAAAACCCTTGGTCAAACCCCGTTTGGGCTGGTGCCACGTGCGCCGGTTACCCGCCGCGCGGGCAACGCTACGCGGAGCGAACGCGACAGTGGTCGGGCGGCTGCTAACCGCGCTCTACCAACGGGTTTTCACGAGCGCGGTCCACGCTCCAGCTGATCTGATCATGGTTTTGGCTGCTTTCGGCCTGCTGGTACTCTGGCGTTGTCCGCCGTGGACCGTTGTAGATTTGGCGGTGGCCGCAGGAAAAATGCTCCTGCGATGATTCCTTCGAATAGAATGACAACGCCGTGAGAGGCAGTGGCGACGAAGCAACCAAGTGGACAAGAGAACGCGAGCACCGCTGAGCCTGCGCCAGGAGCTGGGTCTTGCCTTGCTGCCCACCGTGGTCGTGCTCCTCATGCTCGGCTACGTGGAAGCGTTCAGCCGTCAGCGACTGCTCTTTGCTTCGCTCGCCTCCAGCGCGTTTTTGATCTATCTCGACCCCGAACACCCGGCAAACAGCGTGCGCACGGTGGCATTGGCGCAAACGTGCGCTGCGCTCCTGGGCTTCGGCGCGGACTGGTTGCTCGGCGCAGGCTACCTCGCCGCCGGAGTTGCCATGGTGTTGACCATCATCGTCATCATCACCCTGGATGCCATGCATCCGCCGGCAGTATCCACTTCCTTGACCTTTGCTTTCCGCGCCAACCCGGCGAGCAGTCTTTCTTTGTTCGGTTTGTCCCTGCTGCTGATTATTCTGTTGGTCGCGCTTCAGCAGGCTTCTCTGTGGGTGCTGCGGCGCTGCCGGCCCCCGGCAGCATCCCTCTAAATCTGGCCAGACTTCATGGAAAATCCTACTTCGTCAGAAGAGTTGTTCGTCCAAGGTGCCGTCCACTGGCTGCGGTTGGCCGTCGAGACGACGGGTGCGGTGGTCATCGGCTTGGGAGTTAGCATTGCCCTCGTGGCGTTTGCCCGTTCGCTGCTCGCCCGAAAACCCGCTGACTTCAACGCCATCCGCCTGGTATTGGCGCGCTACTTGGCGATGGCGCTGGAGTTCCAGCTCGGCGCGGACATCCTTTCGACCGCGGTGGCCCCCACCTGGAACGAGATCGGCAAGCTCGGGGCGATCGCCGTCATTCGCACGACACTCAATTACTTTCTCTCGCGCGAGATGCAGGAAGAACGTCGCACCGCCGACAACGAAAAAAGCGTGCAGGCGAAGGCAGTCGGACAACCGAGGCCATCGCCATGACCCTACCTGGAGCAGGTAACAACGCGTTGTCCAGACCAGTCGCGGTGCTTACATCTCGTTCTCTTTGCTCAGCGTTCCGGCCAGGAGGCCGAAGATGCCGGCGGTGACAAAGGCGTTGCGCGCTTTCTCGTGGCGCGAGAAGCTGAACATCCACGGTGCACTCAGCGCGAGTGCGCCGCCCAGCACATCGAGGAGCAGGTGCGCCTTGTACGGCATCACCCGGAACACGCCCCATTCTGCCCGGGTCAGCAGGCTGGAAAGGAGGATGCTGCCGCTCAGGAGCCGGCAGAGGGTCACCGCTTGTTTGACTTCGGTGAAGCCGACCGTTTCAGGAGCGGTGGAAACGAGCGCGACGTAGGGGTAGTCGGTGATCCAGCCGTGCATCTGTCGAGTGATCGGTTTTTTCATAACGAGGTTTGATTGGTCTGCCGGTGCGTCCCGCGGTCGGTTAGAACCAGCTTCGCTTGGCTTTCTTCGGCTCGTGCCGGAACAACGCCGCCACCCCGAGCCCGACCAGGGCCGCCACTGCGACCCCGAAGCCCGGCAGGACCGAAAGGCGCGTATAGAAACTCGTCTGCCGGACCATGCCCGGATGATCGCTGTCCACTTGGCCGTCGCGGCCCGCGTCGTGCAGCGCGCCCTCCGGACGGCGCGGAGACTCGTCGCGGAAGGATTGTGGGATGAGTGTCTTGGAAAGCTGGTCCATTAGAGCAGGCGCGACGCGGTTGAAGAAACTGAAGAGCCGGCCCGCCCCGCCGATGTAGATGTCACGCTTGGGGTGCGCCGCGGCGTGGAGGATGCCGAAGGCGACCTCCTTGGGCGCGTAGAGTGGCGGCGGCAGCATCGGCTCGCGGTCCGCGTCGTTGTGCGCGTGGTGTGCGAAGTCCGTGTTGATGGCCGCGGGTTTGATGAGCGTGACCGACACCGGCGCTTTTTCGTAGGATAATTCGATGCGCAGAGCGTCGGTGAAGCCTTTGATGGCGTGCTTGGTCGTGCTGTACATGCCCTGGTAGGGAAATGCCACGTCGGAGGCCACGCTGCCCAGGTTGATGAGCGCGCCGCCGCGCTGCTTCAAGATCGGCAGCGCGACGAGCGAGCCGTGGACGACGCCCCAGAAGTTCGTGTCGAAGAGCCGGCGGAAGTCCTCTTCCTTGCCGTCCTCGATGCGCCCGACGATGCCCAGGCCCGCATTGTTGACCCAGGTGTCGAAGCCGCCGAAGTGCTCGGTGGCCGCGTCGGCGATGCGCTGCACCTGTGCGCGGTCGCCCACGTCGGCCACCACGTAGATGGCCGTGCCGCCGGTGGCGTTGATGTTCTCGGTGACCGCGGCGAGCACTTCTTCGTTGCGCGAGGCGAGCACCACCCGGGCACCGTGCGCGACGGCCATGCGTGCGGTGGCCAGGCCGATGCCGCTGGAGGCGCCGGTGATGACGATGGTTTGTTCAGAAAGCGGCTTGAGCGTGACGGGCATAGGGAAAAGGAATTGGCAAAACTGCCGGAAGCTAAATCGTCGGCATCCGCCTTTGCGTTTGGCTGTTTTCCATCGACGGCGTTTTGATCACGCGCTGCCAAGGTCGGATAATCTTCATACATCCAACCCGGCCACATCGGACGGTTGGGTTATCGCTCGAACTCTCTCAACCCGACACGCCATGATTGAAAAAGCCTTAGTGATCCGCATCGAAGCCAAGCCCGACAAGGTGGAGGAAGTCCGACAGTTTCTCCTGCAAGGGTTGCCGATCATCGAGGGCGAACCGGAGACGCCGGTGTGGTTTCCGTTGCACTTCGGCGGAACTTCGTTCGGCATTTTCGACGCTTTCAAAAGCGAGGGCGACCGGGAGAGACACCTCGCGGGTAAATTGGCGGCGTTGCTCATGGCAAAAACGCCGGAACTGTTCACGGCCCCGCCGGTCATGGATCACGCTGACGTGCTCGCGCAGAAGATCGCGGCGCTCCACGTTTAAGCGCGGTACGACATCGCCGCCGTCGTCTGCCTCTCTCCAAGCCTGGCGAGCCGCGGGCGTCAAGCCGTTGGTTTGGTGGCCGACGGGGCAGCGGGTGTCGCGGTCGGTGAGGCGGCCAAGCGCCTGGGGCGCGACCCGGTCTGGCCGATGACCCTCTCGGCGGCCTTGGCCATGTTTGTCGCCGTGGGCTTTGGCGTGCAGCCGATGCTGATTATCCAGGCCGGCGCGTCGGCGATCCTGATGGTTGCCACTCGTGAGAGAACGGGCTATACGCGTTTGCAAGACGCTGCCGTCCGGCACGGCCCTCGGCCTGCTCGGTAATCAGGTGCGCTGGCACCAAACCCGGCCGTGCCCGCTCGAACAAGCGTTTGCGCGGGTGGTCACCCCGTTTCCCGGGTGAGTTCCAAGCCGAGCGCGGTGGAAGATGGAGAATTTGTTCACCGCGTGTCTTCTCACGCGCCTTTCCACGGCGATAGAAACGACAGCAGGGCGCGGTTCACTTCCTCTGGCTTTTCCTCGTGTGGCAGGTGGCCGCACTGGGGGATGGAGACATACTCCGGCCGCTTGGCCATCTGGTTCCAGATTTCACGGAAGTCCCACATCTTGCCACCGCTCTCGAAGTCTTCACCCCACAACACCAAGGTTGGGCACTCGATCAGTTTGTCCTTGTCTTCCTCGTCCTGCTCCACATCCTTCTTGGCCGCTCGGTAGTCGGCCAACGCCCCGCGCAACGCGCCGTGCTGCTGGTAGGCGCGCACATACACGGCGAGTTCTTCCGGAGTGAACAACTCCGGGTTGTAACACCAGGAACTGAAGATGAAACGCAGCCAGATTTCCTCGCGTCCGGTGATGAGCGCCTCGGGCAGGTCCAACACGCCGTTGAAGATGAAGAACCAGTGGCCACGTGCGATCTCGGCGTTCATGCGCTCGAAGATGATGCGCGTGGGGATGTTGTCCATCGTCACGAAGCGGTCCACCGCCTCGGGGAAGTCCTTCACGAAACGCGTGCCCACCCGCGCGCCGCGGTCGTGGCCGACGATGGCGGCTTTCTCGCAGCCGAGGTGTTCCATCAGCGCACGGATGTCTTTGGCCATCGTGCGTTTGTCGTAACCCTCGACCGCCTTGTAGGTCTGCCCGTAACCGCGCAGATCGGGCGCGACCACACGATAATGCTGCGCGAGAACGGGAATCTGGTGCCGCCACGCAAACCACGTCTCGGGAAAGCCGTGGAGCAAGAGCACCAACGGGCCCTCGCCCGCCTCGACGTAGTGGGTCTTTAGTCCATTGACCTCGGCAGTGTGGTGGGTCACGGGGAGTGAGTTTTCCAGATCCATTTGGGTGTGTGGGTGTTCGGATAACTTGTCTGTGCCGCCACCGGGAGGATGGCTTGGTGGTGGCGTCGTTCCCGCAGTCGTTATGATTCGTGACCACGCCGCCAGCGCGGTCTATGCCAGCGGCGGGGATGGTTCCCATGGGAAGGAACGGCGTGTTGTGGCTTCTCATAATCGCCAATGCTCCGACGGCCTGCCGGAACTTTTTTCCTCAGGGACGAAAGCTGCGCGAACCTCCCGCGTCTTTATCTGCGGATTGGTTGGTTAGCATGATCCGCAAAGCCATCTTTCCTTTCTTTCCCGACTCATCATGATGAAATCCTTTGTCTGGCACGACATGGGCGACATCCGCTTGGACACCGTCCGCGAACCAGCCATTCAAGAGCCGACCGATGCCATCGTGCGCCTGACCGCCAGCGCCATCTGCGGCACGGACTTGCATTTCATCCGCGCGGAGCAACAGGACCGGCGCCTTGGGAACTACGATAACGTAGCCTTTGCAGAGGTCAGAAATCGACGCACGAGGGACGATTCACCAAACCGGCTCTGCGCAGGCGGTCGAACAAAGTGCACGTGAAAAAGTTCCTCGCTCCTTCTCTCCTCGGTTTCTGCCTTGCTGCCACCCTCGTCGTTGCGCCAGCACAGCGCGCCCATGCTCAGGCTTCAGAATTCTTTGATGCCTTCTTTTCAGACAATGTTGGACAACCCGCCCAGAATTTCAAAGGCTTCGAGCAGTGGAACGTCACCGATCCGGCGAATGCCACCAACAGTTCGGTGGATTTCGTGGGCGGCAATGTCCTCGGCTCATTTTTCTATCCTACGGGCCGCTTCGTGGACCTCGGCGGATCGACCGGCCAGCCCGCGATTTTCTCCACGAAGCTTCCCATCATCCTCGCGCTCGGAACTACCTACACACTGACCTACCGCATCGCGAGCACGGAAGCGGTCCTGGCCCTTGGCGGACCCGGCGCGAACACGTTGATCACGCCGACGCCGGACGGCCCGCTAGACACCGCGCGCGTGACGGTGGGCGGCAACACGTTCACGCTTTCCACGAGCAGCAGCCAGTTTCAGACCTTCACCCTGGATTTCGTGGCGACTGCGGCCACCGACGTGCTGGCTTTGCAGGACCTCGGGTTTGTCGATCCCACGACAGGCGTTACTCGTTACGACAACTCGGGAGTGGGCTTGGATTTGATCGCGGTGACGCCGCAGGGCGTTCCCGCCATTCCCGAGCCGACAACCATGGCCGCTTTGGCTCTCGCGATGGTCTGCGTGGGTGCCGCATGTGCGCGCCGTCGGCTAGGCTGCTGAACTGTCTGCGCCGGTGCAGCTCTGGCCTCGTTCGTGAATGTGGCTGGTCCTTCGGCATGCAGAGTGCCGATTTAGGAAACCGGCCCCCCGTCGATGTGACGAATACACAGCGGTTCTCGTCCGTTGGGGCTGTCTCAGCTGTCTTTCGACTCGCCGGCGCTTTCACACAAAATCACTCATTTTTTCCATGCAAACCTTTCATCGCGTGGCCCGTGCACTGGGCTGGTTCAGCGTTGGTCTAGGCCTGACCGAACTCCTCGCCGGCAAAAACTTGGATCGCTATCTTGGCACCGGCGGCCATGAGGGCACCCTGCGCCTCTTCGGGCTGCGGGAGATCGCGGCGGGTGCCATCATCCTGGCGCAAAAAGAACCTTCCGCTGCCTCGGTGTGGTCGCGTGTGGGTGGCGACGTGATGGATTTGATTTTTCTGGGCAAAGCCCTGGAGGAGCAGCGTAATGGGACCAAACAGGAGCGCTTGGGCGTGGCCACGGCCACGGTGGCCGCTGTCACGGCATTGGATGTTTTCTGCGCCTGGAAACTTGGCCACGGTTCCAAGCCGGATGAACAAGCCGAAGAGGATGCCACCAGCGTCGAAACGAGCGTCACTATCAGCGGCACACCCGAGGAGTTGTACCAACTCTGGCGCAATCCGCAGACGCTGCCGCAGGTCATGGGGCATTTTGCCACGGTCACCGCCGAGGCAAATGACCGTGCCCACTGGATAGTCAACGGCCCGGCCAAGACGAGTGTGCAATGGGATTCCCAGATCGTGCAGGAGGAGCCGGGTCAGTCGATGCGCTGGTATTCCCTGCAAGGGGCCAAGATCCCCAACGGGGGCTCCATCAGGTTTGCGCCCGCGACCGGCGGCCGGGGCACCGTGGCCACCCTGGAGATCGACTTCCATCCGCCCGGCGGCTCGTTCGGCAAAGGCGCGGTCAAGATTTTAGGCATCGTGCCGCAGCTCCTGGCGGTCAAAGCCTTGCGGCGTTTCAAGAGCCTCGCTGAGGCGGGCGAAATCCCGACCCTCCAGGACAACGTCTCCGCACGCACGGGGGCTACGGCCAACACTTACTAACTCCAAAGGAAAACACGAACATGCGAGCACTTTGCTGGAACGGCACCAACGACCTGCGCGTCGAGACCGTCCCCGACCCGACCATTGTCAATCCACGGGACGTGATCCTCAAGGTCACCATGTCCACGACGTGCGGCAGCGACCTGCACCTGATCGACGGCTATATCCCGACGATGCGCGCGGGCGACATCATGGGCCACGAGTTCATGGGCGAGATCGTGGAAGTCGGTCCGGCGGTCAAGAAAGTGAAGAAAGGCCAGCGCGTCGTGGTGCCGTCCTTCATCTGCTGCGGCCACTGCTTTTACTGCCAGAATGATCTCTGGTCCTTGTGCGACAACACCAATCCCAACCACGAGATGCAGGAGCCACTCTTCGGTTACCCGACGGCGGGCATCTACGGCTACACGCACGCGTTCGGCGGCTACGCGGGTTCGCACGCCCAATATATCCGGGTGCCGCACGCGGATGTGGATTGCTTCCCGGTGCCGGATGGTGTCACCGATGAGCAGGCGGTGTTCATTTCCGACGCGGGTCCGACCGGTTTCATGGGAGCAGATCTTTGCAGCATCAAGCCCGGCGACACCGTGGCCGTATGGGGCGCAGGTGGGGTGGGGCTCATGGCGATGCAGGGCGCGTACTTAATGGGAGCCGAGCGGGTCATCGCGATTGACCGTTTACCAGAGCGCTTGAAGATGGCAAAGGAGCACGCCAAGGCGGAAATCCTAGATTATACCAAGGTGGATGTGCTCGAAGCCCTCAAGGAGATGACCGGCGGACGCGGCCCTGACTGCTGCATCGAAGCCGTGGGCATGGAGGCGCACGGGCCAGGGCTGGAATATGCCTACGACCGGGTCAAGCAGGCGCTCTTTCTGGAAAGCGACCGCGGCGAGGCGTTGCGCCAGGCGATTCTTTGCTGCCGCAAAGGCGGCATCGTCTCGGTGCTGGGCGTGTTCGGGTTGATGGACAAGTTCCCGATGGGCGTGATCATGAACAAGGGACTCACACTGCGCTCCGCCCAACAACATGGCCAGAAATATGTGCCGCGTTTGCTCGACCACGTCGTCAAAGGCGAACTCGATCCTTCCTACCTCGTGACCCAGCGTTTCTCGCTGGAGGAAGGTCCGCGCGGCTACGAGATGTTCAAGAACAAGGAAGAGGGCTGTGTGCGGGTCGTGTTCACGCCCTGAATTGGATGCTCTTGCTAGCAGCGCCGCAACACCCCGTGCCCTGCCTACCCGGATCTTCCAAGTAGGCACTGTTCGAGCATCCTAACCGGGAAGAAATCTTTTTATCATCACCCGACCGCAAGCCGGGCGCGCATGAAAAGGTTTATCATCACATGCCGCTGTTTGGCCTCGGCCGCGTCGGTACGCTGATCCCTGCCATCGGACACTACCAGGCAGCCAAAGATCGGCTCGGCGGCAATCAGCCCGGTTGAGATTAGCTTCCCTCTGGGCAGCAGTAGATCACGCGGTTGTTTGTGCGCTCCATTCTAACGGGGTGGCCCATACGGGTGAACACCGTGTCAAAGAACGGTGGTCTACCGGTTTGGAGAACTGCTCCCCCTAATCTGCCAGGCAATTTGGGGGCGATCTCGGGGGCAAGTTCCCTTTCAACAACAAAAAAGGACGGCGAACGCGTTGCACCCGCATCCGCCGCCCTCGCAAGTTAACCGACGATTTCTCGCCGTGGCGCTTACTTGGTCGTCAGCTTCTCGTCCAGTTCCTTGGCCTTCTTCAGGTGCTCGGCCACGGTCTTTTCACTGCCTTCGATGTACTCGGTGAGCAGATGATCCTTCGTCTCTCCTTTGGCTTTCTTGAGCGCGGCCAACTCGTTGGTGTGCGCCTTCACCATGGCACCCATGTACACCTTGTCGTATTCTGCACCCTTCATGGCGAGCATCGGCTGGCTCGCCTTGTAGGCCGCCGCCGGCGGGGCAGGGGGAAAGTCGATGTTGTGGTCCTTGGCCACCGCCAGCAACTGGTCGTTGGCCTTGCAGTGGGCGTCGATCATCATCTGCGCGTACGCCTTCACGTCCGGGTTCTGCGAGTTCTTGAGCGTGAGTTCGCCCAAGCGGATCATGCCCACGTTGCCCGAGCCGAACATGATGACGTCCAAAGTGTCCTGCGCCGTGATCTTGACCGGGCCGCCGGGTTCGGCCTGGTTGAGTTCGCCGGTCTGGGACTCGATGGGGTCGGTGGCCTGGCTCTGGGAAGCCGTGTAGACGGCCGGGTCCGTGCCCTGCGCAAAGGCTGCAATCGGGGAGAGAGCGAGCACGCAACCAACACCAAAGGTTGGCCAGAAAGAGGAAGTGAGTTTGAACGGGGCGGTTTTCATGGATGGAATGAACTTGCGATGGACTGTCAGCCATCTACTACGCAGAGCTGGCGGTGAGCGGCCCTGAAAATGTCTTGCTCCGCAAGCTTCGCCGATTGCTGGCAAGTAGAGTTTGTTGCGGCGGGGAGTCCAGCAGATCCTCCGATGAAAGGCTGATCCCAGTGTCGGGCATTTGTGGCGACCGGTCGTGTAACTCAGCCGTTGATAGCTCCGACGAGAGGCGGTGGCACCGCGTGGGAGAAGTGCTGCCAGAGATATCCGTCTTTGTGCTTCCTTAAGCGGAAGATCACTGTAGAACTCGTCTTCTACCAATGGGAGCGCAGGAGTGTTTCCAAACGGAACACTCCATTTTCGATGCCTCCCGATTCTGCAAAAGCCTCGACCGGCATCGCCGGTCTCGACCACATCCTCAACGGCGGCTTGCCGGAGCAGGAAATCTACGTCGTCACCGGCGAACCCGGCACGGGCAAAACCACGCTCGCCCTCCAGTTCTTGCTCACGGGAGCAAAGGCCGGACAGCGCTGCCTCTACCTCACCCTCTCCCAAACGGTGACTGTCCTGCGCAAGATCGCGGCTTCTCACGACTGGTCGCTCGACGGCATTGATCCTCACGAGATCACCACCTTCAACGAACCTGAGCAGGCGGCAGGGCAGACGGTCTTCCACAGCGCGGAGGTGGAACTCAACGAGGCGGGGAACGAGGTCTTCAAAGCCATCGAACGCTTCCGGCCCGAGCGGCTGGTCTTCGACTCCATCGCGCAACTGCGGGCGCTGGCCAACGATTCACCGCAGTTCCAGCGGCAACTCTTTGCCATGCGCCACCAGTTCACCAAAGGGAAGTGCACGGTCCTGCTCGTGGACACGACCGAAAAGACGGTCGGCAGCATCGAGGACCTTTGCCACGGGGTCATTCGCTTGGACCGCCAAGCGGCGGATTACGGCGACGCACGGCGGCGGCTCCTCATCGAGAAGATGCGCGGCCTGGCCGTACACGGAGGCTACCACAACTTCAAGCTCCGCACGGGCACGGGCTTACAGGTGTTCCCCCGGCTGGTGGTCGGTGAACGGCAGACCGCCAACGGTGCGCCGGCAGTCTTTCCGAGCGGATTGGAAGCCCTTGACCAACTGGTGGGCGGTGGTCTGGAGCAGAGCACGGCGGCGCTGCTCCTGGGAGCGACGGGCACCGGCAAGACTTCGCTCGCCACTCTCTACGTGCACGCGGCGGCCAAGCGGGGCGAGCACGCCATCGTCTTCCTTTTCGAGGAAAGGGTGGACACGTTCTTCAAGCGAGCCACCGGGATGAACCTGGATCTGGAAACCTTCGTCAAAGACAAGCTCGTCACCGTGAACCAGGTCAACGCGGGCGACCTTTCGCCCGGAGAGTTCTCCGACCTGGTGCGCCGCGCGGTGGAGGACCAAGGAGCACGTATGGTCGTGATCGACAGCGTTTCGGGCTACTTCCATTCCATGCCGCAGGAACAGGTGCTCGTCACCCAACTGCACGAACTCCTGAGCTTCCTGTCCGGACACGGTGTGCTGACCTTGCTCATTGCCGGACAACACGGCATTTCCGGACACGGCATCATCGGTCCCGTGGAGGTCAGCTACCTGTGTGACACGCTCCTGTTGCTGCGGCACTTCGACGCGGGAGGCGAGATCCGCAAGACCATCGCCGTCGTCAAAAAGAGGCACGGGGCCCATGAGGACACCATCCGCGAGCTACGCTTCGGCCAGGACGGTCCGCGGGTCGGCGAACCGCTCAGGGAATTCGATGGGTTACTCAGCGGTACGCCTACCTTCCGCGGCGACATGGGCTCCCTCTTGGGTCGGGACAAAGGCAAGTGATTGCTTGACGATCCTCCGATGATGCCGTCCCAAAGCGTGCTGGTCCATGCCCCCCACGGGCGCGACGGCGCACTGGCGGCGCAGGTGCTTGGCCGCGCAGGGATCGAGACAATCGTTTGCCGGGACACGGAGGAAATGCTCGCCCGTTTGGGTGGGGAGGCGGGCGCGTTGCTGCTGACCGAGGAGGCCCTCCTCGCGCCGCAAATCCTTGCCCGGCTCGGCGCGGCTCTGTCGGCGCAACCAACTTGGTCCAGTCTGCCGCTCATCGTGCTGCACAGTGAACGCAACGGCAGCGGACGCGCGCCGGGTCGTCCGGCTTACCTCTTGCAACGCCTGGGTGCGTACCAAGGAGCGGTCTTCCTCCAGCGCCCTTTGCCGGTGGCAACCATCGTGTCGGTTGTGCAAGCCTCCCTGGTCGGCCGCCGCCGCCAGTACCAGGTGCGCGGCCTCCTGGAAGAGTTGGCGTCGTTGAACGCCAGTCTGGAAGAACAGGTGGAAGAACGCACGGCTCTTGCCCTCCGGCGCGCGGAACAACTCCGCGAACTCTCGGGCGAATTGCTGCTGGTCGAGGAGCGCGAGCAGCGCCGCTTTGCGGAGGTCTTGCACGATGATCTCCAGCAGCTTCTCATGGCGGCTTTGCTCAACGTGCAAGTGTTGCTGATGGCAAAAGACGCCGCCAAGAAAGATGAACATGCCCGTAGCATCTCGGAGATCCTCGACCGTTCCGGCAAGGTGACGCGCACGCTGACGGTGGAACTCAGCGCACCGGTGCTCTACGAACGCGGCCTGGCCGGAGCACTCGAGTGGCTGGCGGTGGAGATGAGCAAACAACATGGGGTTGAAATGACCGTCCACGCCAACGCCGCCGATGACCCGAGCGTCGCCGACCTGCGCGTGTTCTTCTTTCGGGCAACGCGGGAACTGCTGCTCAACGCGGTCAAGTACGGCGGGGGCAGCGCCGTGATCGTCACGATGAGCCGGGACGGAAGCAACGCTTTGCGGGTCGTGGTGGCAGACGGGGGGCCGGGCTTCGATCCGGCAACGCTCGCCACGCGCGAATTCGGGCGCGGCGGGTTTGGCCTGGCGAACATCCGCCACCGCGCGGCCCTGCTCGGAGGGGAACTGCACATCGACAGTGTCCTTGGGAAAAGCACCCGCATGACGCTCCTGGTTCCCTCCCGGCTTTAATGAGCGGGAACTGGTGGAACACTCCTTGCCGGAATTACGTCCAGAGCTTTTTGCAAATTGCCCGGTGGGAACGGTATGAAGAGGTGCAGCGCAAAACCTGCCGCGATGCTCTGGGCCACGTCTTCGCCCAGGTTGAAGACGCTCATCGCGATCGCGTACGGCGGTCTCCGCTGGCACCGGAAACGGAGAATGCATCCGCCTACCTCGACCAAGTATTCCTGCGACACGAGGCGGACCAACCAACGGAGCGTCAACTTGACGACGAGGCAGAGAACGACTGGCTGACGGCCTGCGCCCTGCGTTTTGACGGCCATCTCTACGCGCAGAAACACCGGATGCGGGGAGAGTTTGCCACTATGTTGGAGTGGATTGGGCACGCACCAGAGTTCAACCACGATCCTCCCGGTCTGATGGCGGCGGTGTTCCTGCTCCAACGTGGGCTGATGAGGGAAGGAATCCGCAGCAAAACATCGCAGGCCTGGAAAGTGTTCCGGCAACTCTTCCTGCGGCTTTGCAGCCATCCGGTGCCGGACGAATACCGCCTGGAAGACTTCTGCACCCGGTGGGAGCGGGAATACGTTCCCAAGCTGAGAATCGGCCAGGAAATCATTCAGGCGATGCACGCCGCCGGACCCTACGGAACGCATCTGTCCTGAAAAGGCCGCGCATCCACTCTCACGCAATCGAGACCGTCGCCCGGCGCGAATTTAGTAGACCCGGCCGGGGACGGTTTTCGGTGGTCCCGCGTAGGCCACGATTTCGCCGCCGAAGAATTCGCAGATGGCGTACATCGATCCCACCGGGCGCCATTCCGCAGCCGAGTAGCCCGTTTCTTCCAAAAGCTCCCGCTCCGCGGCGAACAGCCCGTATTTTTCTTGACCGCAGACCTCGTGAGCCTGTGCGGCAGCAGCGGCAAATCTATGATCTGGTGCGCCCGTCCCAGCAATCTGCCCACTCGTCACATGGCTGCCCCCGCTCGTCCCAAAGTGGTCGCGGGTACTCGGGTTTCGATTCTAATCTCTCGGACGAAGCAGCCCATTGGATGGGTTGTTGGATTGGCCACAACCTCAGACTCGCTTGCGCACGTCATCTCATGGAATCAACTTTCGTCTATTTCACGGCAACGAGCGGGTTGATCCGCCACCAGTTGCACCTCCTTCTGACCGAACTCGCCGCAGGCATCGGAATGGGAACAGTGACAAGCTGGTGCCCGTCGGAAACAACGCACAGGCAACGATCTCAACCGCAAACAGGACGTTCGCGTGTCGGCTGCAACTCCAGCAAGCTGCGTCGTGTCTTCTCGCATACGGGGGCATCGCTACTTTTTTCGTGCGGACGGGTGGCCCGGCAGGCCAAACGTTTCGCGCGGCGAGCCGTCAATGCCTCGATGGGCCTCCCTTCCAACCGTCACGAGTCACGAAGCCCCGAGCGGTTTTCTGTCCGGCGGGAGCCGCGCCGAACCAGAACCGTTTTCGGCCCTGAACTCGACCACTAACCCGAAGGGTAAACATCGTGGCTGGCTCACCGCTCGACTACCCTCGCAAACCGGCTGCGGCAGAAAATTTCTGACGCTACCTTTTGCTCACCAAGAGCGTTTCTTTGACCATCAGCGACAAAGCGCACACATCATGAAAGTCCTGCTTGCAGACGACAGTGAGATCACGCGGGATTGCCTTGGCCACTTTCTGGCGACCGAACACCTGGAGGTCGTGGTGGTACGGGATGGCCTCGAAGCCATTGAGCAAATTGGCCAACACGTCCACACGTTCGATCTGATCATCAGCGACGTGGAGATGCCGCGGCTCGACGGTTGGACGCTGCTTGCCTGGGTGCAGGAGCATGAGGCATCCCTGCCGGTGGTGCTCATGTCCGGTATGGTTCCTGGCACCTTCCTGCGTCTGGCGCGCGAGCGCGGCGCACGCGGAGCGCTGCCGAAACCCTTCGACCTGCGAAGACTGCGCGAATTGATTGAGGCAATTTTCGATTTCGGCGGTCGTCCTTGCCTGACAGAATTTTATTGTGCGCAGCCCTTGGGCAACTAACTCCATCATGCCTCGGACAGCTTTTATGGTGAAAGTTGAGCGCCCGACCTTCCGTGTTGATTCGCCCGTTGGGCCAATGAACAAGCCGCCCAGCTTGTTATCCGCCCGCGCAGGCAATTGTCAGGGCGTATCGGGGGCGAAGCTATCACGTTTCGCGCAACCTCCCTCCCGAGCCTGCCAGGCGCGTGGAACGCAAGAAGTTTTGCTCATCGACGCGGATCGTGACCTTTGTATGACCCTCGCCAATTACCTCGCTGCTTACGGCTACAGTGTCACCGCCGCTTTCTCGGCGCGAGCCGGGGTCGAACGTCTGGTGACCAACCGGTGGCAGGCAATCATCCTCGATCTCGTGCTTCGGGAACAGGACGGCTTCGAGGTGCTCCGGCGCATTCGTTCCCGGTGCGACACGCCGATCCTCGTTCACAGTATGCTCGGTGACGAACACGACGTGGTGGCCGCGCTGGAGGCCGGGGCAGATGGCTTCCTCCATAAACGGTGCTGCGCCCGTCACCTGCTGGCACGCCTTCATGCCATCGTGCGGCGAGCGACCGGGCAACGACTGGAGGCAGCCGTGCAGGAAATCGTGATCGCCGGGTTGCGGATCGTTCCAGAGGCCCGCGAGGTCACGCTCCATGGTCGGGCCATGGCACTGACGGCGGGCGAATTCGACATCCTGCATTCCTTGGCGCGTGCTACCGGGCGGGTCAAGACACGCGAAGGTCTGCTGGCGGAAATCCGCCACCGTGCCTACGAGGTGACTGACCGCGTCATCGACGTGCAGGTATCGTCCTTGCGGCGCAAGCTCGGCGACGATCCAAAGCAGCCGCAGTTTATCCGCACCGTGCGCTCCGCCGGCTATATGCTCGTCAGTCCAGACACGGTGTAACCCTGGGGTTCTCGCTCCGCGTTGGCCGTCTCACGTCGAGCGAAGCCGCTCCTCCACCTCGCGGATGCTGCGGGTCATCGGCACGCGCTGGCCCCCGCAAAGGATCGCCAGATGCTCGCCGGGCGCCACGGATTGCAGCTCCTTGACCCGACGCAGGTTCAGAATGGCGGAACGGCTCACTCGCAAAAAACTTTGCCCCACGAGCTGCTCCTCCAGGCTGCCCATGGTTTCTCGCACAATGTGAGTGGCGCTGCCGATGTGCAGGATTGCGTAGTTGCCGGCGGCTTCCACCCAGTCCACGTCCTCGACGGCAACGAAGATCACGCGCTCGCCTGTCCGAACGGCGAGCCGACGCACGCGCATCGCACCTACCGACGCCTCACGTCCGGCCAGGAGATCGAGCAAGGCTTGCGGCAGTGGGGGCACGGCGGTCTGGCGGGCGGCCAGCCTGTCCCGGACCCGTGCCAGTGATTCCGCCAGGCGCGCCCGCGAGGTGGGTTTGAGCAGGTAATCGAGCGCCCGCGCCTCGAACGCCCGAACCGCGTGCTGGTCAAAACCCGTGACAAACACCACTTCGGGTAAGCGGTCCGGCTCCAGAGCGCGGAGGGTCTCGAACCCATCCATGCCGGGCATCTGCACGTCGAGTAGGAGCAGGTCGGGCGCGTGAGTGCGGACAGCCTCGACGGCGGCGGGGCCGTCGGCGCACTCGGCCACGATCTCCACGTCCTGCTCCTTCGAGAGCAAACCGCGCAGCCGTACACGGGCGAGGGATTCGTCGTCGACGAGGATGACTTTCATGCTGGGCTTGTACGGAACGGCAGAGTGATGTTCACCGTCAAACCCTCGCCGTCCTGGAGTTCTAGGCGGGCGTCGCCAGCAAAGAGCACGCGGAGCCGTGCCCGGGTATTCGACAGGCCGATGCCTTCGCGCAGCGGCTGGTGCGCCGGGATGCCGATCCCATTGTCCGACACGGAAAGCCGCAGGTTCGCGCCGTCCCGATGCGCATTAATTTTCACAACTCCCGGCCCCCCATGTGGCTCCAACCCATGACGCACGGAGTTCTCCACGAGTGGTTGCAGTAAAAAGGCAGGCACCAGGGCGGCCTGCGTGTCCGGGGCGATCTCGAACGCGAAGCACAAGCGGTCGCCGAAGCGGATGTGCTCGATGGACAGGTAGCGCCGCACGAACTCCACCTCCCGGCTCAATGGTAGAAGCTGCTCGCCCGAGGTTTCCAAACTCAGGCGCAAGAGACTGCTCAGCGCAACGAGCATCTCGTCGGCGGCATCCGGGTCGAGGTGGACCAGGGCAGCGATGGCGTTGAGCGAGTTGAAGAGGAAGTGCGGCTGGAGTTGCATCCGCAACGCGGCAAGATTCGCCTGGCTAAGACTGTGCTCCCGGTCCAGCGAGCGCCGGTAGAAAAAGAGGGCATGCGCGACGCTGATGACCGCCAGATAGATCGGCACCCGGAAAAACAGGATGGCAAACATCCAAGGGCGGTGGTTGGGCCGTGCGCCCGGGCGTCCAGTCTCGTCGTCGGCCGCATGGGTCGCATGGGCCGCGTGCGTAGGATGCGGGGGCGGCAGCACGATCTCTCCCCACCAGGTATAGAGCCCCACGACCACGATCCCGCACAGCAGGTGAACCGGCAGCGCCAGCCGCCAACGCGAGCGTTCGAGCGGCAACCGTGACACCAGGCGAAAGAGCAACGGCGACACGACGGCCCACGGCAGCCAATCGCGCGCGGCCATGCTCCACGCTTCGCGCAGTGGGATCGAAACGCTCCAAACCACTTGCCCGACAACGACCAGCGCGATGAGACCAAAAACGAGAAAGCTCCAACCCCAGGCTTTCAACCACCAGGATGAAGGACGGAAAAAGTCACGCATGTTTACCGATCATTATGGTAGCCGCCAGCCGTGGCCACCGCGAGGGTTTTGGGACCAACGGCCATGCAAGTGCCGTCAACCGACCGTCTGGCGGGACGAAGGGCCGCAGGGACGTTGGCCCGTTTTACGCCAAGAAATACCCGATCATCCGATCTGTTCGGAGGTTACTTTCATCACAGGGTAGCGGTTTCTTTATCCCGTTTGAAGAACGGTTGGTCCCAAAATCATCGTCGGGCGTGCGGGGGAGGCTAACTTTCTGACATGACTGCCACCGTGACGAGCGCCTTTCACACCGATGCCTGTTCCAGAAGCACGCCGCGCCCTACTTTTTCACACAGGAAAGCCTTGATCGTCGAAGACCGACCTTGTCTGGCCATGCTCCTGGGACAGATCCTTGCCCGCGACGGCATCGACGTGGAAATTCTGCGCAACGGAGCGGACGCTCTGGTGCGCCTGAAGAACGGGGCCGCCGACTTTGACCTGGTGTGCAGCGACGTGGAACTGCCCGGGGCCAGCGGCTGGACGGTCCTGGAATGGGTCCGCACCCACCAGCCTGAAACGCCGTTCATGCTGATCTCCGGCGTCCCAGACAGCAGCTTCTCGCGTGAAGCCAGCCGCCGCGGCGCGGTGGCGGCCTTCCGCAAACCCTTCAAGCTCGCCGAAGTGCAGCAAACTCTCGCCGGACTTCTTCCTTATCTGTGAAACGCCGCTTGCTGCTTCGTCTGCTTTGTTGGGTATTGATGGCGCTCGGTGTTTTCCGAGCCAGCGGCAGCACTCACGAAAGTTCTTACCTTCCGTCAGCACACTCTCGCCTCGCAGTTCCCCATCCGGCAATCCCATGAACAGGTTCCGCAAATTCGTGACTTCGGGCGTCGGCTTTACCTTTTTGGTCGTCGGCGTGACCGGCGTTATCTTCCTGTTCTTCTTCAAGAACCACGTTCTGGAGCAAATCCACGGCTGGCTCGGAGTCGCCTTGGTCGTGGCAGCCGTTCTCCACATCGCCCAGAACTGGCCGTCCATGCGCAACCATCTGCGCAACTGGCGCGTTTACGGCCTGCTCGTGCCAATCGTCCTCGTAGTGGCGTTTTTCAGCTTCGGCCACCGCGAAAACGGCGAAAACCGCGGCGGGGTCAACCCGCGCATCATCATGCAAAGGCTTTCCTACGGCAGGGTCAGCGACGTGGCAAAAGCATTCGGCCAGGACGTGGACACCGTGCGCGCTGCCATGCAGAGCGACGGCCTGCGTGTGGAGGACAGCAGTGAGACGCTCCAGGACCTCGCCCGCCGCAACCAGAAATCACCCGAGGCCGTTTTGGCCTACTTCACAAAATAGAAAACATTTTCACCTGCACCTCTGATGCCGGGAAACTGCCGAATAAGAGGGTGCCAATGAGCCCAGTTCGTCGAAAAATCTGTGGAACCCTCGATCCTCCAAACATGAAAAAACCATCCGTCGCGCGAGCGGCCATCCTTGCCCTGCTTTCCGTCGCTCCGTCGTGGCTGCCGGTGGCGAGCAGCACGCTGGACGCCGCCGAACCAGCTCCAATAGCAACCGATGCCGCCCCAGCGGACGCCGACCGCGTCGTTGCCGCTGCCAATGCTTTCCTCGGTACGCTCGACGAAAAACAGCGCGCGCGCGTGTCGTATCGCTTCGACGACCAGGAGCAGCGCGCCCGGTGGTCCAACTTTCCGACCGGCGTCGTGCCGCGCGGAGGCATCAGCTTGCACGACATGAGCGAGGGGCAGCGCACGGCCGCGATGACGCTCGTGGCGGCGGTGCTAAGCCCAAGGGGACTCGAAAAGGTCCAGCAGATCATGGACGCCGACGAGGCTTTCAAAAACAGCGACCATAAGCGTCCGCCCCGTGGCAACGACAAGGGAGGCGACCACGGCGGCCCGCCGTTCGGTAATGACAGGGATCACGACCATGGTGGTCCGCCGTTTGGAGGGGGCAGGCCCGGTGGCCCGGGTGGCGCGATGTTCGGCAAGGATCTGTACTACATTTCCATCCTTGGCGCTCCGTCCGCCAAAGATCCGTGGATTTTGCAGTATGGTGGGCACCATCTCGCTCTCAACATCGCCATGGCTGGTGGCCGTGGCGTGATCACGCCAACCCTGACGGGTTCCCAGCCCGCCACGTTCACCACGGCGGACGGCAAGACCGTGCGCCCGCTCGGGCAGGAGAACGACAAGGGCTTCGCGTTGCTCAACGCCCTGGACGACGCCCAACGCAAGCAAGCCATCCTCAACTACCGGGTAGCCGATCTGGTGCTTGGCCCCGGCCACGACGGTCAGACGATCCAGCCCGAGGGCATCAAGGTGTCCGCCATGAACGAGAGCCAGCGTGCCTTGCTGCTCGACCTCATTTCGGAATGGTCAGGGATCGTCAACGATCAATTCGCCGCCGCCCGGATGGAAGAGATTAAAGCCGGTCTCGACGACACATGGTTTGCCTGGAGCGGCCCGACGGCCCCGGAGCCGGGCAAGAAAAACGGCACCGCCTACTATCGCATCCAGGGACCGAAGCTCGTGATCGAGTTCGCCCCGCAGCACGAGGAGGATCACGTCCATACGATGTACCGCGATCCGTCCAACGACTATGGCCGCGCATTGACCGTTGCCAAATGAAACGAATCCGGCGGGAGCCCGCCACAATCCAAAGAGAGCGAACCATGAAAAAACTGATCCTTACCGCCGGGGTTTTCGCCGCAGGGTTCGCTGCTTTGTGCATCCACTTGGGAATGGCGAAAGACCCCACGGACACCGTGACTCAAACCCCTGCGATCCTCCAAACACAGAGTATCGTAACCGCCGCGACAGCCTTTCTGGATTCCCTCAGTCCCGAACAGCGTGGGAAGATACAGTTCCCCTTCGCGCCGCAGAAAAC